>DVEE01000481.1 GCA_015295885.1 Leptolyngbyaceae cyanobacterium M65_K2018_010 | reverse complement strand
TCCCATGGGTGTTTCTCTCTTAACAGCAGTTTTTCCCTATTGAACCATGAGGGGGTGCGGCCTGCACCCGATTGGCCAGGCGGCCAGCCATTGTAAATTCAGAATTTGACCGCCTTCGCTGCCAGCCCAGAGCCTAGGGAGGCCGGTGCAATTAAAAATAGAAGATGCGGGTGGGGGTGGCGAGGGTGACACCCCCTTCTGAGCATGAATTAGAAATGAATTAGACTTGGCTCCTTAGCGCCCATTGAGTCCGGGACTGGCCACGGAAAAGCAAGGGCCCAGAACGTTCTGGACGGAGTGGCAGCGGCGAGGTTGTCCTGTCTTTGGCGGAGGCTACCAAGCCCCCGCGACCGCGGGGGCCGACCACCTCCCATTCTGCGTGGTATCTGCGGGGTAGGCGTGGTTGGCCTTGGGGATCCTATTTTTGTCGGACTAGCCGTTGCCAGCCGTCTTCGAGCAAGGTGTAGAGCACAGGCACTACCAATAAACTTAACAGAGTCGAGGTCATCAACCCCCCAATGATGGCCACCGCCATGGGTTGCCGGAGTTCGGCCCCGGCCCCCAGGCCCAGAGCAATGGGCAACATACCTAAAATGGTCGAGGCCGTGGTCATTAAAATCGGTCGCAGGCGGACCTGCCCGGTCACCTGAATGGCCCGATGGCGGTTAAACCCGGCCTGGCGTAACTGATTGATGTAGTCCATCAGCAGGAGGGCATTTTTGTCTAGCAGCCCCAGTAAAAACAGCAGCCCAATCACCGAGATCATGCCAAAGGCACTCTGGGTGATCAGCAGGGCCAGCAGGGCCCCGACCAGGGCAAAGGGCAGGGAAAGGCCGACCACCGCCGGTTCCAGCAGCCGACCAAAGGGAACCAGGAGCACGGCAATCATACAGGCCACCCCCAGGGCCAGGGTGGTGCCAAAGCTACCTAGCACCTCCTTCAGGCGAGCGGAATCACCCCCCAGATCCAGGGTGACACCCGGCGGAATTACCCCCTGGGCGATCGCCACCACCTGTTCCGTGGCATTGCCCAGGGCCTGGCCAGCGCTGAGATTGGCAGTGACGTAGGCGACTCGCTGGCCACTGCGGCGGTGAATCACGGCGATCTCGCCGTTGTCGTCCTGACCAACGGTAACCGAAACATCGGCAAATTCTGGTTGGGCCAGCAGTTGTGCCTGAATGGTGGTGGCGGCCTGGTTCAGTTGCTCTAGATCCGCCCCGACCAGGACCACTTGCAGGGGCTTTTCCCCCCCCGTATCCACAAACTGCAAGTCTTCGACACTGGTGGTGACGCCCGCCAGCTGGGGTAGGGTGGCCCGCAGTTGGTCTTGGACCTGGGCGGTCGTCAGGCTGCGATCGCCCTTGAGTTTGACGTAGATCTGCCCCCGGTTCGGCTGACCCTGCACCCCGATGGTGGTGAGCATGGACTCCACCGCTGGATGGTCCAGGATGGCCGCCTCCAAATCTTGGGCGACCGGTTGGGTCTGAGCCAAAGCCAGAGCCAGGGGATTGACCGGGGGAAGAGTCCCAGGGGAGTTGGGGGCCTGGGCCCCCCTGGCAAGATCCGGGGGGTTGGCTGGGGGGGCCAGGAAGGTGACATTGAATTCTCCCCGGTCGAGTTGGGGAATGAACCCCTTGGGAACCAGTGGAATCAGGGCAATACCCGCGACCAGGCTGGCGATCGCCAACCCCACGACGGCCCAGCGGTGGCCCAGGGCCCAGTTCAGCAGGTCGCCATAGCCCCGAGACAGCCAGTCCTGGGGAGAAACCTCGGTGATCAGCGTCTGGGCCGCCTCAACGGGGGTGGGTGGGGGCGGATCGGCGGCGGCATCCTGGCCTTGGGTCGTCCCTGGCCGAGGGAGTTGAGTCGTTACCGCCGACGGCTTGCGTAGCCAGTACACGGCCAGTACCGGCGAAAGGGTGCGGGCTACCAACAGGGAGGTGAGCACGGCGGCAGAGACGGTGAGGCCAAAGGGCTTGAAGAACTGCCCCACGGTTCCCCCCATCAGGGCCACGGGCAAAAACACCGCCACAATGGTCAGGGTGGCCGCAGAAACGGTCAGCCCAATTTCTCGGGTGGCGGCCAGGGCGGCCTGTTTGGGGGTGGCCCCCGCTTCGAGGTGCCGAATAATATTTTCCACCTCCACGATGGCGTCATCTACCACGATGCCGATCACCAGGGCCAGGGCCAGCAGGGTAATGGTTTCCAGATTGAAACCAGAGAGGGCCATAACGATGCAGGTGCCCAGGAGCGAAATGGGGATGGCCAGGGCGGTAATCAGGGTGGCGCGCCAGTTTTTCAGGAAGGCGAAGATGACCAGCACGGCGATCACAATCGCCGACAGCAGGGAATCGATGGTGGCGCGGGTGGACTCTCGAATGAAATTGGCCTGGGTCACCGCTTCGATCACCTGCACCTGGGGCTGGGCCGCCTGAACATCCTGCATGGCCGTTTCGACCTGCTGCACCAAGGCTAGGGTGTTGGCCTCGCCGCGCTTGATCACGCGCAGGGCCAGGGCATCGGTGCCATTAAAGCGAACTAGGGTGGGCGGATTGAGGAGATGCCGGGGATCCGGGTCGGCGGGCGGGCCCGCGACCCCAGCAGGAGGGAAGCTATGCTGCCCGGCGGTGCCCTGCACATCCACCCGGAGTACGCCGGGGATGGCCTCCAGGCGGGGCACCATCTCCGCCTCGGCCAGGGCGGCCAGGGTGGATAAATCGCCCTCCTGCTGCCCTAGGGCGTAGGTGACGGTGGCCTCCTCGTTCAGGTTGAGGGGAGTCACCTGGTAGCGGCTAGCCGCCGGCAGATCGAGATCCGCTAGCGCCTCTTCCACGGCGGTGGTGGAGGCTTCCAGGTCAGTACCCACCTGAAAGCGGAGAGTTAACACCGTTTGTCCTGCATAGGTGGTGGAAAAAATCCGGTTCAGCCCTGGCAAAGTCTCCAGTTCGGCTTCCAGGGGGGCGGTTAGCTGGGTCTCGGTTTCTAGGGCCGTAGCCAGGGGGGCCGAGCTGTTGACCACGACGACGGGGAAGGTAATGTCTGGGAACAGGGCGTACTGCAGGGACCTAAAGGCAAACCAGCCGGCTACGCTGATCGCCAGCCAAAAGCCGATGGTCAGGCCGGCGTGGTTAATCGCCCAGCGGGACAGGTTGACGCGATCGCGGAGGGGTGGGGGGGCGGGAGAGACCGGAGGGGGGGAGGGCATGGAACCAGGGCTGATAGCAAGTCGCCGAAGAATCTGGCATAGTGAACACACTTAGTCTAAGAGCTATTGATGGAATCTAGGACGCCGGCCCAGACTGCGGGGGGGGGGCAGGCATGGCCCATTCGCACCCTGTTGGTGCCCCAGGGAGCTGAGTATCGGGCCGTCTGTCGCGGTTTGAGGGCGGCGGGGGGCCAGGGGGTGGCACTGCCCCAGGTGATTCCTATTCCCATTGGGATCGAGCCAGTGACCCGCCGTTTAGGGCCTCTCAATCTGGAACGGGGGGGCTGTTTGCTGCTGGGGCTGGGGGGAGGCCTAGACCCAGCTCTAAGGGTGGGTGATGGGGTGCTTGGGCAGTCCTGCTGGGTGGTGAACACCGGCACGGTGGCAGCGGTGCTGCCGCCGCCCAGCCCCTCCCTGATTACCTGGATGCAGCCCCGCTTGCCCAAGAGCCTGCGCCTGGGGAGGGTGGTGACCAGCGATCGCCTCCTTTCCACCCCTGCTGCCAAACAAGCCCTCCACCGCCTGACTGAGGCCGATGTGGTAGACATGGAAAGTAGCGCCGTTTTAGCCGCCCTCGCCCCAAGGCCGGTGGCGATTCTGCGGGTGATCAGCGATGGCTGGGATCAAGCCCTACCGGATTTGACCCCGGCTCTGACAGCGGAGGGGCACCTCCATCCCTGGCCCCTAGCCTGGAGTTTGATCCGACAGCCTAGGGCGGCCACCCACCTGATCCGGGGAGCCCGGCTGGGTCTGCAGCGGTTGCAAGCCCTGACCCGCCAATTGTTCCTGCCTGTCCCTCCCACTTGACCGGTTGAATCCATGGATATTCTGCAACGTCTGCAGCAGCGCCAGAACGAAACTTTTGACCTGCACGCCCAGCACTTAAATGGCCAGATGGTGAACGTGCTTAAAACCATTGGCTTTGATCGCCAGTACCTGCGGGCAGAGGGGCCCTACCTCTACGACCAGGCCGGGCACCGCTACCTAGATTTGCTAGCGGGCTTTGGGGTGTTTGCCCTGGGGCGCAATCATCCCACGGTGGTGCAGGTGCTGCGGGACATTCTCGGCGCTAGTTTACCGAATCTGGTGCAGTTAGACGTTTCCCTATTGGCCGGGCTGCTGGCCGAAAAGCTGGTGGCGGTGACTCCGCCGGGCTTAGATCGGATCTTTTTTGCCAACTCGGGCACAGAAACCGTCGAGGCGGCGATTAAGTTCAGCCGCTATGCCACCGGACGGCGCAAAATTGTTTACTGCGCGGGGGGCTACCACGGACTTACCCTGGGATCCCTATCGGCCACGGGGGACGACTACTATCGAGCTGGGTTTGGCCCCCTACTGGAGGACTTTATTGAAGTACCCTTTGGCGATCTGGCCGCCCTGGAGCGGGCCCTCCAGGGTCGGGATGTGGCGGCCTTTATTACCGAACCGATCCAGGGCCACGGCGTTTGGATTCCCCCGGCGGACTATCTGCCGGGGGCCGCGACCCTCTGTCAGCGGACGGGGACGCTGCTGGTGGCCGACGAAGTGCAAACGGGCCTGGGCCGTACCGGTCGCTGGTGGGCGGTGAACCACTGGCAGGTGGAGCCGGATATTCTCTGTACGGCTAAGGCCCTGTCGGGGGGCTTTGTGCCCGTGGGGGCGGTGGCCTGCCGCCGCTGGATTTTTGAACGAATGTTTAACCGCATGGATCGAGCGGTGGTGCATGGCAGCACCTTTGGCAAGAATAACCTGGCCATGGCGGCGGGGTTGGCGACCCTGGAAGTTCTAGAAACCGAAGGATTGATCGAAAACTCAGCTCGCCGGGGAGCCCAAATCCTGGCTGGGCTGCAACCCTTGGTCAGTCAGTATGAGTGCCTGAAGGAGGTACGGGGACTGGGGATGATGATTGGCCTGGAATTTGCGGAACCTCGGAGCCTGGCTCTGAAAATGGCCTGGAATATGCTGGAGGCGGCTAACCCGGGGCTTTTTTCCCAGATGATTACGGTACCGCTGTTGGAACGGCATCGAATTTTGTCTCAGGTGGCGGGCCACGGTATGAATGTGGTGAAGTTTATCCCCCCCTTAACCCTCTCCGAGCAGGATGTTGAGTGGATTGTGACGGGGGTAACGGAGGTAGTCGCCGATGCCCACCGGGTGCCGGGGGCAGCCTGGGACTTTGGCAAGTCCTTAGCCACCCGAGCCCTCCGCATGAAGGCGGGCATGAGTTAACCCATGGCCAGTCTCTTCCATCCCCTCTGTGGCGGCACTCCCCCCACCCTGTGGCAGCTATTTACTGATGCCGGGGGGATTGCCCCCCAGCGACTGCCCCAGGCCGCCCTGGCCCTGGCCCTGGCCCTGGCCCGCTGGCCCTTCTCCCGGTGGGAGGGACGGCTGACCGCCCAGGTGCTGGATGCACCCATGCCACCGCCGATTTTTATCGTCGGCTATTGGCGATCGGGCACCACCCATCTCCATAACCTGCTCAGCCAGTCGCCGGCCTTTGGCTACATCACCCCCCTGGCCACCGGCCTGCCCTGGGACATTCTGGGCCTGGTGGGCACCCTGGAACCCTGGCTAGAAAAGGCGCTACCCCGCGATCGCTACGTCGATCAGGTAGCAGTTACCCCCACCGCTCCCCAGGAAGACGCCATTCCCCTGGCCACCATGGGGGCGGCCTCCTATTACCACGGACTCTACTTTCCCCAGCGGTTTCGCCACCACTTTAACCGGGGCGTCTTTTTTGCCGGGGATGATGGTACAGCCGTGGCCCAATGGCAAGACTGCCAGAGGTTGCTACTGCACAAGGTTTCCATCCAGCAACAGGGCAAACCGCTGCTGGTTAAGAATCCGGTCTATACGGCCCAGGTGGCCCGGCTCTGCCAACTCTGGCCGGGGGCTAAATTTATTCACATCTACCGCAACCCCTACGTGGTCTTTCCCTCCAGCCGCCACTTCTTTCTGCGACTGCTGCCGGAGTTAGCCCTGCAAACCTACGACCCCGCTACCCTGACCACCGAAGTGGAGGATCTGATTTTAACCAGCTATCCCCCCATGATGGCCGCCCTGGAAGCGGACCGGACCACCCTGCCGGCCCACGACTTCGCCGAAATTCGCTTTGAGGCGTTGGAGCAGGATCCCCTCTCCACCCTGGAGCAGTTGTACACCACCCTAGACCTGGGTGACTTTGCCCCAGTCCGGCCTGCCCTGGCCACCTACCTAGAGGGTTTACAGGGCTACCGCAAAAATCGCTATGACCTGGCCCCAGAGCTGTTAGACCGGGTCGAAGCCCACTGGGGCAGTTGGATTCGGCGATGGGGTTACGAACGACCTGGCGCCTAGGAGAGGGGGTAAACCCGCCCTTTCCAAGCCCCGCCCTGGCCTCGCCAGTGCCGTCGGGCGGAATCAATGGTCATCAACGTATAGAGCAACCCGATCAAGGGCAGAGCTAGCCCCAGCCGGGGAGGGCAGCGGTAGAGCCGCAGGGTGGGGGTGTAGGCCAGGGCCATGAGTAACCAGGTGAGGCCGGCGATTGCGGTCATGGGAACTGCCCCCGTAGCCATGCCCCAGGCTAGCCCCAGAGGCGGCACCAGATAGACTAACCCCATGCCCAGGACGGTGCCGAGCAGCAACCCAGGGGAGTAATGGAGCTGGGTATAGGCGCTACGGGCCACCATATCCCAGATGCTGCCCAGGCTGGGATAGGGGCGGAGGCTATGGGTGGTTGTGGTCAGCCCTAGCCAGATGGGGTGGTAGGGTGGCGAGGGGGAGGGCGCAGCGGTCGGGAGACGGCCGAGTTTAACGGCGGCGGCGAGGGCACAGTCGTCAATCAGGGCCTCCCGCAGGAGGCCCAGGCCGCCGATGCGCTCCAGGGCTAGGCGGCGGATCAGAATGCAGCCCCCAGCAGCGGCGGCGGTTGGGCGGTGCGGATCGTTGACCCAGGGAAAGGGATAGAGCATCTGAAAGAAGAACACAAAGGCGGGAATCAGCAGTTTTTCCCAGCTACTGTCACAGCGCAGGCGCACCATCAGGGAAGTCAGGTCCAGGGCCTCCGCTTCAGCCTTGGCCACCAGTTGGCGTAGGTTATTGGGGCTGTGGGCAATGTCCGCATCGGTGAACAGCAGGTAATCGGGGGCTAGAGCCTGCTGCTGGGTAAAGCGCAGGCCCTGTTCCAGGGCCCACAGTTTGCCGGTCCAGCCCGGCGGCAGGGGGGCTCCAGTCAGAACCACCAACCGTTCTGGATGCTGGGTCTGGGCCGCTACCTGGCGGGCCACGGTGGCGGTGCCGTCGGTGCTCTGGTCATCCACCAGGACAATGGCCAGCCTTCCGGGATAGTCCTGGTTCAAGAGGGAGGCCAGGCTGTGGGGCAAAACATCGGCCTCATTGCGGGCTGGTATCACGGCCCAGACCGTGGGGTAGCCTCGGTTAGCCTCAACCGGGTCAGAGGCAGAGGCTTCGCTCAGGCACTGATCAGCCCACCAGAACCGGCCCCAAACACCGACTAGCCCGATCCAAATCACCAGGGATAGGCTCACCAACCCCAGCCCCACGGCCTGAATTCCCATGATCTGCAGCCCTTGATCCGTCTTTTCCGCCCCACACCCTAGCCCATTTTGACCCAGACTCCACCGACTGGAGTTGGATCAAAGGCCGGCCCTTGCCTTATTCTCCTGATAGTATGCCGGTCCAGATCAGGGCCGGCAAAACGGTGTGAGGAGGTCGTAAAGGTCCCATGGTTTCATCCCATCCAGTGGCCGTAGATCGGCTCCGTCGGGCGATCGCCACCAGTCAACAGTACCTGCTCTCGCAGCAACAACCGGATGGTCACTGGGTGGCAGAGCTGGAATCTAATGTCACCATTACCGCCGAAGTGATTCTGCTGCATAAAATTTGGGGCACCGATCGCCACCGCCCCTTGGCTAAGGCGGAGCCCTACCTGCGATCGCAACAGCGCCCCCACGGGGGCTGGGAACTCTACTACGGCGATGGCGGCGATCTCAGCACCTCCGTGGAAGCCTACATGGCCCTGCGCCTGTTAGGGGTGCCCCAGACCGATCCGGCCCTACTCAAAGCCAAGCAATTTATTCTGCAGCGGGGCGGCATCAGCCAAACCCGCATTTTTACCAAGCTGCACCTGGCGCTCATCGGCGGCTACCAGTGGCGGGGCTTGCCGTCAATTCCGCCCTGGGTAATGTTGTTGCAGCCGCCCCTGCCCGTCTCTATCTACGAGATGTCGAGCTGGGCCCGGGGCAGCACCGTACCTCTCCTGATTGTGTTTGACCGCAAGCCAGTATTTGCGATCGAGCCTGGCCTAAGGTTCGATGAACTGTATACCGAAGGGATTGACCGGGCTCGGTTTGAGCTACCCACCCAGGGGGACTGGAGTGATGCCTTTGTCTACCTGGATCAGGCTTTTAAGTGGGCCGAGGCCCTGAATCTAGTGCCCTTTCGCGAAGCGGGC
>DVEE01000425.1 GCA_015295885.1 Leptolyngbyaceae cyanobacterium M65_K2018_010 | reverse complement strand
CACGATATTGGAAATTTTAGTCAGCACCCGCCACAGCAGCGGCATATAGGCGTAGATGCCACTGGCAATGCGGCGAATGTAGCCAGCCCGCAGTAGCAGCTTGTGGCTGGGGATCTCGGCCTCAGCCGGGTCTTCCCGCAGGGTGACAAACAGCATTTGGGACAGGCGCATGGGGTTCTCCAGAGGATACGGAAATGCTATATAGGCCATAGTAAACGAGGATGGCAGTCCTAAAATGGCGACGGTGGTCAAGGCCAAGCCCCCGTCCACCCGGATCGATCCATGGGAGTACATTCTCCTTTCCAGAGAAGGGAACAGAAGCCTGTCCTGTGATCCTATGTAATCCTAATCCAACCCGCCCAATCACCACTTTCCGAGCCGTTCAGACCCTGGGATGAGTCAGATCATCTCATCTTCACACCTTGCTCCGTCCCAGGTGACCGGACCCTGGAGCCATGGCCGCAAACCGTTCTTGCACTCGCCGATGGATGAAGCGGTAGCGTACCCCCACCCGTTGCAGCAGGCGGCGATCGCAACAGTAGGTGAGGAAGCGAGCATAGTTCCAGGGCATGCAGTGGGAACGCCAGAGCACCCAGCGTAGGGCCAGGTGTTGCACGCAGGCCAAACTACTGTCAAAAATCAGCGCCCACAGGGCAATGGCTGCAACCACCGCGACCTGATGTAAAACTGGCGCCACTTCCACGGTAATCGGCCCTCGTATCTGACTGGGCAAAACGAAGGGGAGCAGCTTAACCAGACCTAGAAGGATGGTGAAAATGGCGATGAGTCTTAAGGAGTAACGCAGCATTTCTAGCATTCCTTGGTTCGGCCCTGTTCGCCTAGAGATGTCGGGATTTAGCCTATGGTGAATTCTGAACATGACCCCACCAATTAACCAACTGGGCAGGGCAATACTCAACCGAACGATCAAGCCAACTAGCGACCCCACCAGTAGACCAAAAAAGAAGCCAGCAATTGATTGGGTATAAACCCCGAGAATCACCCCGATGACTAGAACAAAAAACAGTAACTGATTGAGTTGCCGCCAAAATATAAACTGCATGAAGTCTTTGAAGGAGGGCTCAAAATCAGCCGCGGTAGCAATGGCATCATCACCTCTAGTTAACACAAAGAGTAGGCCCACCAGAAGACTGACTATGAGGCCCGAGAATGGCCCAATAAACAGGCTGAAAATCAGCCCTCCCATGGAGCCAAAAATCAAGCCACCCAGCAGGCTGTAGGCGATTCGCTGGCGGCGATTCGCCAAGAGCGTAGGCTGTATGTTTTCGATTAAAAACTCATCTTCCGAGCGTGCCTGATTGTGCCAGGCCAGCCAGCCTAACCAATGGCGAGTTTGCGCTGCGGTGGGTGGAGGTTTGGGGGCATAGGCCTGGCTTGCTATGGGGGCATGGAGTTGCTGGGTAATAAAGGCATCTAGCACATAATCTTCGCGATCTTGGGTTGTTTTCAACCCGTTCCACCCCCCAGAGGCCATGACCTCTGGGGTTAAAATCACCAGGCTGAGAAACAGGGGGCTGCGCACCAGGTCTAGCCACTCTCCCTGGCTCTGCACCCTTTCTCCCAGGGCGTGTAAACCCAGGGCCGTTAGGTAGGTGTTCACCTGCTCATCGGTTAAGGGGGTAAGCTCGAGGGTTGCCTCTAGACCGAGTTGGGTAGCTAAGCCGTCCTTGTCTTCGCCTCCACAGCAGACGAGTCGTTGGTTCGAGGGATCGCCCAGGCGTAGCCACTGGTGGAGGTGCTGCACCGCACCGGCCCGACGATGGCTAGGCAGCTCATCCAGCCCATCCAGCAGGGGGAGTAGGGTTTGCTGCTGCAGCCATTGGTTGCCCAGTTCCCTCGACACCCCATACTTAAGCCGCAACTCTGCCAGCAGCCAATCCTGTAGGGGTTGCTGCTCAGCCTGCCAGGAGGACCCATGCAAGAGCACGGGGATCGGTGCTTGGGGATCGACCTGGGCCTGCTGAATCAAACCGGCGGCCAGGTCGAGCAGGGTGGTGGTTTTGCCAATGCCAGGGGGCCCTACCACCAACAGCTTGCCCTGGACCTCTGGGCGATGCCACACCTCGACCACCGAAGTCCCCGTAGGTAGGGGCTGGCGGCGGCCATTGGTAAAGTGTAACTCCCCATGCCAGGGGCGAGGCACAGGGGGGCGCCCCTCGGTTTGGCCAAGGCTGACCAGGACCGCATGGTGGAGAGACTGGGAGAGGCGATCGCGCACCTCTGCCGCCACTGCGGTTAGCAGGATTTGCTCATTGCGGTCTGACCGCCCAGGGCTAAGCCTATGGTCTAACGGCAAAACGCCCTCCTGGCCAGCGCTCCATCAGCCAACTGCCCCAGTGCAGGCCCAGGACGGTCCACAGAGAGCCGGTGGCAAAGTAAACCGCGGTAGCGAGCAAGCCCAGTACCAGAGATCGGTAAAGGAAGCGGGCGCGACTCTGAGCAGATTTCTGGCCTCGGCTCCTAAACCCGCGATAGGCCATAAACAGTGCCAGACTAATAGCCGACCAAATCAGCGCCGTTACCAGCCGCACCCCTTCGTTGGGGTGGGGGAGCAGCCCCACCCGAAACACCAATTCCTGCCAGAGGGCGGGGGCAAACAGAGCGCCCAGGGCCGTTCTGAGGGACAGGGCTGGCTCTATGGCGGCGGCGCGATCGCCCGGTCGCAGAACCCAGGACAAGGCCAAGGCTCCCAGCCCAAACCCCAGAAGGCCGACCCCCGACCAACGGGGTAACTTCAGCGACTCAATCAGGCGGGAAAAGATTGTAGGAATCACCACAAATTCGCCAAACAGTTGGGTCGGGGCTAGGGGCTGAATGGTGGGATCGGCACCGCCAATTTGGTTGGTGCGAAGAAACCACAGTTCTCCCCCATGCTGGAGCAGAATGGCGGCAATATTATCGTGGGCAACCCGGGGGATGACCGTGCGCCAGCTCAACAGATTGTTCGCCAGGGTGGTTTCATTGTCGAAGAAGGGGCGCTCCAGGGGGGCCTGACTCGCTTCGATGCCCGTCAGCACAGCGGCATTGTCCTGCCAGTCGGGCCGGGCGATCCCCAGGGGCACCAGTTGGCCCTGCAGACGTTGGCCCAGGGCCACCAGGTTCTGAAACAGTAGGGTTTGGGGATCCTCAGGATGGCTGGCCAGCCACGTCTGGGCCTGGGGAGATGCGTTAATTTGGTTGCGGATCGTCTGGATGGTTTCGTACAGGGCCTGGCTGGAATCCTGGACGCAGGACTGGGCCGGGGTGACAATAGCGGCCCCGGTGCCATCGCCGGTGCGGTAACGGGTCATCATCACTACCAGTTGTCGGTGCAGCTCATCCAGGGGGGAGAAGGTGAGGTCGCCAAACCGATAGGTGTGGCTGAGGGCGGGGATGTTGACCAGCACATCGGAAATAGGTCGGGTGCCCAGCCAACCCCGTTGCAGATTGCCGGTGTATTCAGCCCAGAGGGTTCTCCCTGAAATAATCCCCTGGGGGCCGTGGGAGTACACCTGGTCGTAGATCACCTGGAGTTGGGGCTCTTGGGTGAAGGGGTCGCGCACGACCTGACCGAGGCCAAAGGCAAAGTGGCCGGTCACCGTACCGGGCACCGATCGGGGTTCCGCCAGTTCTCCCCCAATGCCGCCAAACAGGTGCATCACCAGCATGGAGTCCCCCACCTCCCAGGTGGGGGAGAGGCCCGCCTGGGCATCGGATTTGACTAGCACCGATTGCATTGTGCCCTTGCGGCCCGGGGTATCCCGCCAGTTGCCAAAGTTGATGTAGTTGATCCCGTTTCGGGTGCCTAGGATGGTTTCCTGGGGCTGGAGTTGGAACAGGCGCCGAGGGGCGATCGCCCGCACCACAAAGGTGCCCTCGGTATTCCGGGCCCCATAGATATACCAGCCCGCCTCCCCCGCCGGAGAGTTGACCCAATCCTGGGAGGTCGATTGAAACACCCCCGTCGGATTGGGCGGTACCTGGGGCATCCACACGGTCTCGATGGCTCCATCAAAGCTCTGACTGGTCGGGTTGTAGTGTTGTACCCGCTGGTAATCGCTGGCGCAGGTCTGCCGTCCGGGGCATTGGCTGGGCCGAGGTCGATCCGTCGCTGGCCCCAACCCCTTCACCAAGCCGTAAAAGCGCTCCGGGATTTGAATGGGACTAAAGTCAATCTCGATCACCGCCCCCGCAGCCCCAGGCTGAAGAGTGGCGGTCGGCAGAGCCACTATCATATCGTCCTGGGGGCGGGCCCCGGCCAGGGACTGCAATGGCCCGACCCGCGACCACCCATTCAGGCGAGTGGGATGAATATTGCCCTTGGCGATGCTATCTAGGGTGGCCTGGTCAAACTCAATGCCCCGGGTGACCAGGGCCAAAAAGTCACGATTCTCCGGAGTGTCTCGCCACTGCAGCCGCACCCGCTGGCCAATTAAATCGGAGTTAGGGCTGGTGTATACCTCCATCCACACCCAATCCATGGGATCGGCTTCGGCGGCGGCGCGATCGGGCAAAATCAGCCGCCCCGACCACTCTGCCACTGGTAAATAGCCCGGTGCCGGTAATTGCTGAGCCGGATACTGAGCTAAATCGGCAAAGGCAGGCGAGGTTGGCGGCTCCTGAGCGGTCAGGGCAGGGGTGAGCCACCAACCGAGGCAAAGACAGACCAGCCCGGTCCATACAGCCAGCCACCCCAAGCGATAGATTCTGTTCACACCAACTCCATCGGCAAATTCTTGAATAAATTATCTGCCTTGGTTTCGGCCTCCTGCTCAATGGCGTTGCGATAAACGTCGGTCATGTGGTTAGGGGCAATGTCGCCATGGTGCGATAAAAATGACCACTGCTCGCCGCCATGGACAAACTCGTTGTCAAGCAGGTTGCTGAGGGGGGTCATGGGGATCATATCGGCCAGGTTAACGACCCGGTAGTGGTTGGGAATCAGTTGGCTGTGGGCTTCGACAAAGGCGCGATCGCCCAGGCGCGGCGTGCCATAGGTATAAAGGTACAGGTTCGGTTGCAGTTCAGGGCGATGGATGGCCAAATCCACCGCGGCTAGGTTAGCCATAGCTCCTCCCAAGCTATGGCCAGAAATCAGCAGTGGCTTGGCCGGGTCAAGGCTCTGAGTCGCCTGCTGGACTGTAGCGGCTAATCGTTTGGAGTAGAGATCGTAAAATCCTCCGTGAACCTTACCCAAAGGAGCCTGGCTGACCGGATTGATATAGTCCTTATGTATGGCTAACAAATCTTCCACTATTTCGAAGGTGCGCTGGGTGCCCCGAAATATCAACAGGTTATAGTCGGCAGAAGTCAGCAAAAACCCGTAGTAGACTGGAATTTCCTGGGTAATTTGAACCACCTGCTTGACCTGTTGCTCGATCGCATCACGGGTCTGGTCAAGACGATTTTGGAGGGTGGTTCCATCCCCCGAGTCACCGGTTAACGAAGTCAGGGGAACTTCAAAGCGGATTCGCTCTTGGGCCGGTTCAGGGGCCTTGAAGGCCGCCACCTGCTGAAACCCCTTAAAGCCAGATTCTGGGTAACTGGGCAAGACCCCAATGCTACCGTCGTAATCGGCCTGATACTTGCCCTGGAAATATTGCAAGGTCGAGAGCTTCGCCGCTACAATCAGCCGCTTCGACCACTCGCGATTATAGGGCACCGAGGGCGGCTTGAGTTGGGCGCTGGTTTGGTCGGTGGCCAGGCTCTGTACTGCGTCCACATCCGCTTGGTAAGCCGCCTGCACCAGGCTTTCGGGGTCGTACAACGCCTCTGCTTGGGCCTGCTCTTGGGCCTGCCTTTGGGCGGTGGCCCGCCGCTCTAACCCGTTGCGCCCCAGCACGGCCGCCACCGTAGCTCCCAATCCGCCCCAGAGAGCCTGTCGTCGCTTAAGTCTCATCTGGCTCACCTGAGAAGTCGAAGTCCGTCAACAGCTTAGGAAGTCCGCTTAAATAGTAGTGGTTTATCGCCTGCCCCAGGCCCCAAAACAGGGCAAAGGCGGCAAAACCCGGCCCTAGGCCGGCAAGCCAGGGAAAGATAATCCCCAACCAAATACCGCCCAACCAACCGGCTAGGCCCAGCAGCCCGGCTCCCGCTAGGCTAAAGCCAAAACTGAGCTTGGCTAAGGCATCGGGTCTATGGCCTCGCCAGAGGCCCATCAGGCCCCTGGTCATCAAACCCATCAGGGCGATCAAGGCCAGGAGCTTGAACCAGAATGCATGGGGAATGGGCAGCAAGGCCACGATCGCAGCCCCCAGGGCAAACTCTAAAATCAACCCTCGCACGTTGCGGTTAAGGCTTACTGGGCGTTTCATAGGGGATTGCTTGGGATTGCCACTTAGAGTATCCGTTCAAGGCGAGACAATGCTCCTAGGGAGTTGTCGGAAGCCAGGAGCCAGAATTCAGAAGATGGCAACCTTCTGATTGTTGAGACCCGCTATTTATTCTATCTGGGATATTCTACCTGGGAGTTCAGTTTGGGAATCGCTAGCTGGTGAGGTTGCTCTCCTGAGCTACTTTAGATTGGAACACTGGGCGACAAAGGCTTGATGCTCCGGGGATTGTAAGCCCGCCTGCAACGCCCTTAGCACCTCGGCCATATTGCCGGAGAGCATTGCTTCCACCGCTAGCCAAAGGCCGGGAAACCGCTGACTCCGGAGAATTCCTTCGGGATCGACAGCCATGGGTTGATACTCCCCTTCAATCAAGCTATACCAGTCGATTTTATTTTCAAAAATCTGCCAGACCAAGTATTCAGCCACCCCGTTGCGCCGGTAAACTTGCTTTTTATCTCCCAGATCAATAGCCGCACTGCTGGCAGCAATCTCGATCACCAACTCTGGAGCCCCTTCTAAATATCCATCCTCGCCCACGCGGGTTTGCCCCCCTGCTGCCTCATCTACTAACAGCACGATGTCCGGCTGGGGTTCGTTATCCAGGTCGAGGCGCACCGTGGGTTCAATGCCCAGGCTTAGTCCTGGAGTCATCACCTGATAGGTCCACACCCAACCATGGATGCGACTGTGGGGTTCGGCATGGTGTTGAAACCGTAGGGGTGAAGCCACGTAGACAACTCCTTCAATCAACTCGGCTTTGGTGACGGCGGCCGTGGCATAACGCCGCTCGAACTCGGGGCGCGTTAGGCGATCGCCACTTTCCAGGGGGGGAACGTGGCGAACAGCGGTTGGGTTGGAATCTAAGGAGAAGGTGGTCATCGGTTGGCTTGACCTCAGCGGGGTAGTTCTATGCTACAGCCGAATCTTGGGAATCATGACCCGGACCAATCAGCCCTAGGGCCGCCGCATCGGTTCTGGAAAATGGACGAGGCCATGCACCGCACCGATGATCGGGGCGATGGTGCGGCGGAACCCATAACTGTAACCTGTGGGAGACCAACTCAAGAGCGCCTTGGCTTGGCTCCATAGGGGGTGACCGTTGCGCGATCGCATCAACCTCGGGGGCGGCGGCTAGCAACATCCCCCTCCGCTATAGTGCCAAGTGGAGGGGGTAATCAAAATCTCTGGATCATGGCTCAAGGCTAGGGCGGTTTTGTCGCACACCGCCATAGGAACCCCCCGCTGGAGCTTATGGCCAGCTTGATCGTCGAAAGCCGCCTCAGGGCCTCCATAGATGGCTGTTTTGCCCGTAAAAATACAGGCTCCATCCGCTGGCATCGGCACCTTAAAGGACACCGTATCTAAACTTTCTAGGAGAAGGGGGCGATCTAGGGCGTACTGATGGGTATCCAGCAACCGATACGGACGCCGAGCCCGCACTTCCACCTGACCAAACCCAGCCTCAACCAGGTGTTGAATGTAGTCTTCGTAGGGCAAGGCTCCAGAGAGGCAGAGGGCTCGGAGACGATCGTCGTTTTGCAACGATACAGGAATGGGACGAGTGGCAATGGGGTCACTCATAATCAGGCGTCCACCCGGCTTTAACACTCGAAAGGCCTCCCCCAAGGCTCGTTTAAGATCTGCCGGTGCAAAGATGTTGAACAGGCAATTCTGGGCGACTACATCTACCGAAGCATCCGCTAAGGGAAGGTTAAAGGCATCTCCGGCTAGCAACTGAACAAAGCTCACGTCAAACCAGTCATTCACCTCGGCCGCCGCGATCAAGTTCTGAGCCGCCGCCTGGCGCATTTCGGCCACCGGGTCAATGGCGATGACAGCTCCTGACCGGCGAGAGAAATAGCTAAATTGCAAGGCTTCTAGGCCACCCCCCACCCCTACATAGGCCACCGTGGGTGCCCCTGCCAGTTCGGCAGGATGAACGGTTGTGCCACAGCCATAATTCATCGATTGCATACGGCAGGGAATGGTCAACCCGGGCAGCACTAGCGGGCTGCTCTGTACACAGCAAAGACCGACCTCGGGTGTGGTCGCCACGTCCGCATAAAACTGGGCAGTTGTATCTAGATAGCTCATACTAGGCATCCGCAAGACGGTGGGAAAAACAGAAGGTTCAATCAACAGCACTGATTGTTTTACTCCTGATGGCTTGGCTCTTGCTTCACTCTAAACGAACTCTAGTCGTTGAGTGGGCACTACCCGCCTTTGCATCACTGCTGTCTACCGAATCACCTGCCCTGCGATCTCCCCTCCCTCTCCCCAAGCCATCACCCTCCGCTAAGCAACATCCAGGGCTGGCCCCAGGGCGCG
>DVEE01000140.1 GCA_015295885.1 Leptolyngbyaceae cyanobacterium M65_K2018_010 | reverse complement strand
TTGCATTGATTCTGGCAACTCCAGCAACATTCTGGACGGGGCAAAAACCCCCAGAACTCATCCTAACAGGCCGAGAGCCCGGCCAGAATTACTCCCTAGCCAGGGCGAAGATGAAGGGTGCCGGCAACGTCAAAGTTTGACCGTCAACGTGGCAGAGAATCGCCGCGGGGGCAATCCTCTGATCCACTGGGATTGCTCCAGGGTCAGAGTTAAGGGCCTGGGCTATGGTACTAACCCCTTGGGTACCAGCTTGTTGGAGGGCCCTCAGCCAGGCCCAACCGCAATCCACCAATCGGTCTACTGCGATGCCCTGATAATAGGGTTCAAAGGGCCGCAACCGGTTGACTCCCTCCCCGAGCAGAATGGTGCCCCCTTGCCAGTTGTGGTTGCCCAGGTGGTAAAATCCCACAGCAATCTGCAAAATACCCTGGTAAAAGGCTTTTTCCACAACCTCTGCCTCCATCCACAGGGCTTCTAGACAATCGTGGCACTCGTAATATCGCCCCTGGTTAAACAAAGCAATACCCTGCTGTAAGTCGGGAGGGGGGCAACCAGAAGCTGACATCATTCAACGCCTACCAGGATTTAGCCCTATCCTAAACCTCTAGCTCAATCATGATCCCAGCGTAAGGGCTTGAGTAGGGCTAGATCACCCATCTCAGCCGGTTAGCTTGAGGCTCCAGAGCCTCCTAGACCAACGGCAAGCACCAGGAGGATTGCAGTCACTAGCGGCCTAGGCGGAAGGGGCCAGGATGGTGCCCACCCGGCTGATCTATCCCAAGCGGCTTAAATCTACCTGTAGACGCTGCCCAGCCACCTCCACCCAATCCCCCTGGACTAATTTGCGTCCCCGCCGGGTTTCGACTTCGCCATTTACCCTAACGCTTCCCGTTTGTACCATTAGCTTGGCTTGACCGCCGCTAGCGGCCACCTGCCTTTGCTTGAGAAACTGATCGAGCTTAATGTAATTCAGACTGGGCATACTCAAATAGCAACAGAAAGTCTTTAACTCTAGAGCCTTTGAAGCCTTCTACACTCGTGGTAGGGTTCATCGTAATTGTTCATCGGCAGAGGGGCATGATGCTCACCAATCACCAACTCCTGCAGGAACTTCAACAAAAACGGCTTCAGCTACAAACCTTTCGTCAGGCCTCTGGGATGGCCCTCCAGTCCCTGTTGGATCAGTACGACTGGGGGGTCATCTCCGGTGCAGGTCACAACGGCTTACCCCTGTTAACTCTACGCTTTGATCATCGAATTGCCCTGGATGATCCCTTTTTGCTGAACTTGGCAGAGCAAGCGGAGCGTACCTGGGGGCCAGTCGATTTTGCCCTGTTTTCAGGGGAGACCCAGGAACCACTCAGAGTGCTGAGCCAAACTCTGCTGGATCAACGGTGGCGTTGGCGGCAGTCCAGGTCATAAACCTGGCCCTGAAGCCCAAACCAGGAAATTCAGAGCTTAGTAACTGAGTTTAAGGGCATTCACCGGTACTTCATCCCAGGACTCTACTGTCCTAAGCCGGGCAATCCAACCAGAGTTGATTTGCTCGTCGCTCAGGTTGTCCTGAAAGGATTGGTGGCAGGCTTGGGCTTGAGCTTCATCACAGCAAGCAATGCAGGAATAGATGATGCCGGAGGGATCGATTTGTTCGTTAATCCAAATCATGGGTGGGGGCTAGGAAATCACAGGAGCGGAAGAACCAGGAGCTTGAGGTCAAACCGTCTAAGCCGCCTGGCTGGACTGCAGCGTATCTGTCTCAGCACTAAGGATGGTTTGCCTCAGTTCAGTGATCGCCTGCAACTGGTAGTCATTCACCTCTTGAATCTTAGCGACCCCGTTGGCCAAACTTTCCAGGGACTGTCGCAGGCCATTGGTACTATCCTGGGCAGGACTCAGCAGTTCTTCGCAAACCGCTAGCTTACCCATGGCACTAGCCAGATTTTGCTGTCGTTGACGAAGTTCAGTTTCCAAGGTTTCTAGTTCAGTCCGGCGATTGTTCAGAGCTGTCTCTTGGGCGGCAATCTCTGCCTTCAACTGGTTGATCAGAGTCTGAGTTTGTTTGGCCTCGGCTTCCAGGGCTTGAATAGCCTCCATGGTATGCTGACGCTGCTCATCTAAGGTATTGAGTAAGGGTTCCAAATCCACCGCCGGCACAGGAGATTCCTCCACTTCCAGACCCTGGCGACGACGCAGCACCGCCTGGTGTTGGCTCAGCACCTCTGCCCGTTCAAGTAAATTACGGCGCTGACCCACCAGGGTTTCATTGAGCATCTGAAACCGGTCTTCCTCCTCGGCCAGATCCGCTTCCATCTGAAGTCGGTCAAATTCACTAGCTTCAGCCATTCTGGCCTTAATCTCTTCAATGGCCTGTTGCTCAAGGGTGAGCTCTTCTTCTTGATCGGATACAAAGCGAGACACCTGGTCCAGGTCTGCCTCTAACTCCCTGACCAGTGTCTGCAAGTCGTCCAGTGGCATGGCATCTAGGGCAGCTACATTAACTTTCTTGCTGAGGCGAACCTTGTCACTGGTATTGAGCAGCCCATAGAGTTGGTGATGCAGGCTGGCTTGGGCCTGTAAGGTCTGGGAATGAGCTTGAATTTGGTCTTGTTGACCCTTCAGCCATTGCTGGCGGAACTTTAGGTCTTCCCTTTGGGCAATCAAAGCGGCTTCAGCCTGGTGCCAGTCGGCCCAGCGGCGGCTGATTTCCAGGGTTTGCTGCTCCAGCTGCTGCTGCTGCTGCTCCAGATCCTGGCGCTGATTTTCTAGGGTTTGGCGATAGTCGCCCAATAACCCCTGATGGTAGTTCAGGCCATCGGTGGCATGGGTGAGGGGTTCCCGCAAGACCTCCATGGGGGCAACCGCTTCGGTCAGACGGTTGAGAGCCGTTTGAATGGCTTCCCTATGGTTGGGGTCGAGTCCAACTGAGCCCGCAACGGTTCCTTTTTGCTCCTCAAACCGCCGCATTTCACCCTTAAGGTGGGCCCAAGCTCCTTCCAAATCCTGGGTTTTGCGTTCCAGTTCTTCCTGTTGTTGGGTGAGGGTGAGGCGGAGTTGTTCAATTTCCTGCCGCTGGGCCTCCAGCTGTTCCAGGTCGGCCTCGGCTTGCTCTAGCTGTTCTTGGCGGGCTTCAATTTCCAGCTCGCGGCGATTGAGTTCCTGGCTTTGGAAGGTGAGGGACTGTTTCCATTGCTCAATCTCTTCTTCCTGGGTTTTAGACTTTTTACTCAGGTTAGAAAAGGTCTGCAAAATGTTGGTCAGGGCTCGGCCGGCTTCGTAGTGACGCTGCACCTGGCGACCCCCATTGACCTCCACCATAACCAGAGCCCCAGCATTATAGGAGGCATCATCGGGGGCCATCAGAATCTCATCCCCGGTAACCGCACTCCAACTATGTTCACTGCGCTGGCAAGCTAGCAACTTAAACTCAGGTTTACCAGTGCCAATGAATCCGCTTTTCTTCTGGACTTCCGCTAGGTACAGCACGCTGGTGATCCTCGTTACGTTGGACTCAAACAACCTTCCATAACTGTAAATTATGCCCAAAGAATAGGATCCGGCGATCACACCGAAGGCCATCTGGGGATCAAGATATTTCCCATAGTCTGGGCATTCCTGTCCGTTGCATCCACCTGCTCAAGGGGGCCATTACGTCAGCCCTGCAAGGGGGCTAGAACGACCGGATCCCCTTTGCTGGTGCCAATAGGCAACCAATGTGTCGGACCAAGGGTGTTCCTACTATAGCTTGTGATCCCCTGCACAATGGGTCGAAACCGGACCTTTACAGGGAATTCAAGGCTGCTTCAGGATGGCCCCCAATGGCCTGGAGGTAGCTCTGTTTGACTCGCTCAGTCCCTAGGATAGATGAGGATGCTTTAATCTGATCCTCGGCTCAGGTCTGGGCTCGTTGAATTTAGCCTGGGGGGAAGTGTAAGGGCATGAACTCAGCCGATGGCTCTGAAATTTCCAGAGTCTGGCTATTCCCTCTATACTTGAGGCAGAGATTGGCCTAGGGGCTAGCGAGAGTTCCTGGGGTTCAACAGACAGCCCTGCCTGCCAGGGTTGCCTCAACTATTTAGGGTTTGGTTACCCCATGCAAGGCGATCTGTCTGAAATTGATATTCGCAGCATTCTGCAGTTAATCGAACTGGGACAACGCACGGGCGAACTTTACCTGGAAAGCTACGGAACCTACCCCTCTCAAAACTTCAATCGTGGGTCTGAATCCCCTCTAAATGGATCGGAGTCTATCCAGGCATGGTTGCTGTTCTGGGCCAACGGACAGGTGATCTATGCCGGCAATACCAGTAACAGCCTGAATCGCTTGCGAGACCACCTGTACCGTTATGGCAAGCAGCAGTCTCTGCCGGACCCAAGTAGGACTTCTGCGATCGCAACTTTGAACTCCCTAGAGTACGGCACCCTCTGGACCATGCTGGAGCAGCATCTGATCACCCCCGATCAAGGCCGGGCCATACTCCGGCACATGGTGCAGGAAACCCTCTTCGATCTGCTGAGCTTGCGACAGGGGTCCTTTGTTTTTCAATTGAGCTCAGCCCTCAGCCCCCAATTGATGACCCACAAGGTCAGTGAGTTGATCCCAGGGCTAACCCAGCAAATCCAAACTTGGCATCAGTTGCACCCTCAACTCCAATCCCCAGACCAATGTCCCGTATTAATTGACCCCGGTGCTTTTCAAACTAGCCTGGCCCCGGCCACCTGCCTACACCGAGAAGACTGGCTAGATGGGCAAACCTCCCTACGACAAATCGCCCGTTATCTTGATCAGGACTTGGTGGCCGTGGCTCGCTACCTGCTCCCAGCCCTTCAACAAGGCCATGTCACCTTGGCCCCATCAGCCTCCCAGGTTCAGCTAGCAACCCCGCGACCGGCTTGGCCGCCACGGCCTCCCCGGGTAGTTTGCGTGGATGACAGCACAGTAATTCGAGAAACCGTAGAGACCATTTTGTGCGACCAGGGGTATGCAGCTACTTCCATTAGTAACCCCCTCAAGGCCCTGGGGTTACTGTTTGACCTGCAACCCGATTTAATTCTGTGTGATATTGCCATGCCCGAGTTAGATGGCTATACCCTATGCGCTATGCTGCGTCAGGCCCCACCCTTTCGCCAAACACCGATGGTCATGCTGACCGGTAAAGATGGCTTTTTAGATCGGGTACGGGCTCGAATGGTGGGGGCTACGGATTATTTAACCAAACCCTTCGGCGCGAGCGAACTGCTCACCCTAGTGGAAAAATACGTGGGGCCAGGCGAACCGAATCAGCCCCACCCCGATCAACTACTATCGGATGCGTTATCGACCGATGCAGATTTCGACCTGCCTGGTGTGCGGATATCCCATTAGACGTAGATTTAGGATCAATGGCGGCAGCCCCCCAGGGTTAAAAAGTTTCGCCATAATCTGAACCATCGGCTCGGGTGAGTCCTGAGAGAAAGGGGGGCCAGGGTAAAATTGGCAGCCAACGACAGCCTCAGCTGGGGCATTGGGTATGCTTATGGGCAAAGGAACCACTTTGATAGGGACTACTGGGGGTTATCTCAGGTTTGCTTATGGCATCCGACCTGGCATTCCTGTCATTTATCGGGCCTGTTACGGGTTAACCTATGAGCACAGTTTTGGTGGTAGAAGATAGCCTTTCGCAACGGGAGATGATTACCGATTTGCTCAAGGGCATTGGTTTAGAGGTCACTATGGCCGCTGATGGTGTGGAAGCTCTGGAGCAAATCCACACCCATCCTCCCGATGTGGTTGTTCTGGATATTGTCATGCCTCGTATGAATGGGTATGAACTCTGTCGGCGGATTAAAGCTGATCCAATTACCCAGCATCTACCGGTAGTGATGTGTTCCTCCAAGGGAGAAGAGTTCGATCGCTATTGGGGCATGAAGCAGGGAGCAGACGCCTATATTGCTAAACCCTTTCAACCGGCTGAGTTAGTAGGCACGGTGAAACAATTACTTCGAGGCTAAATTACTGTAATCACGTTTAGGCCAAGCATATGGTAGGCAACCCTGACTTTTTAACCCAGGCTGGGCAGGATCAAGCGCCAGAACTCCAGGAACTGGTAACCCCAGAGGGTGAATTGTTCCTCAGATTTTTTGTCACTCCTGAAGATGAGTTTGCCCTACCGGCGGCGGGTATACGCCGCATCATTGAGCAGTCCCCCGATCGCATCACCCCGATTCCCAATGTTTCCCCCCTGCTGCTAGGCACCTTAAATGAACAGGGCCGGGTGGTGTGGGTGGGGGATCTAGGCCAATTTTTGGGTTACAGCACCATGCTCAATACCGATCGTTCAGAGATCGCCGTCATCGCCATTGAATACCATGGAACTATGCTAGGCTTAGCCGTCAATCGGATCGTTGGGACCCGATGGCTCAACTCTGAAAAAACCCAAGCCCCTCGAGGCGTTCCCGATGCGATGGCCCCCTATCTCAAGGGAGAATGGGTGTTACCCTCTGAAAACAATAGGGTGCTTAGATTGCTAGACCATGTGGCTGTGATTTCCTCAGCTCGTTGGGCTGCCTAGGCCCCATCTGTCCTCACTCGTTAGACCCTTGCACTGGCAGGAGAAGGTTATGGCTTCAGGCATGGATTACTCTCAAGCCTATCAGAAAGCTGAGAGAGCCTACATACAGGGCCAATATCAGGAAGCCGCCGCCATAGTTGATCGGCTGGTTCAAGGGTTTCCTCAAGACCCGAGTGTGCTGCTGCTACGGGGTCATATCTACTGCTACGGCTTACAACAATACGAGACCGCCAGCGAACAGTATCGAGCAGTCTTACAAGCCACCTCAGAGCCTGAGTTTGTGGATTACGCCAATAGTGGCCTAGACTACATCCAACAGGCCCTGGGGGCTGGTGCCGCTGCCGACGTTGCCCCGTCTTGGGAATTGGCAGGGGAGACGGGAGATCAGCCATCAGCGGCCAACGGCTTGGACGCCTTAGGCCAGGAACTGGCCTGGCCCGAGACGGCTGACCTGGACAACCCTCCCCTGAGGGCACCGGCGGCCCTGGACGACCCCTTCGTTCCGGTCGAAAACTTTGATCCCTTTGCCCTAGCGGATCTGGAGTTAGGGGACAGTTTAGACGACATTACCTTTGAGGATGAATCTTCCGCCGATGGGGCTGAAATGGCGGCCGCAGATCCCTTTAGCACCGCCGAGGTTGAGCTGGGTGTGGAGATGGGCCTGGCTGACAACGCTCAGCCCTTTGCGGAGGCGGCCTATGGGGCGGCTGAAAGTGCTGGGGAGCCGCAAGGGACTTGGTCCGTGCCAGAGGCTGACCCCTTTGCTCAAGCTCCTTCCCAGGAGACCTCCCAAGCCTTTGTCAATCCGCCAGCATCCTGGCCCAGCGGCGCCGATGACGCCGGCGATGACCTAACGGTATTGAACCCCGTCTCGGAGTTTGACCTGGGAGAGCTGACCTCAACCGCCAGGATTGAGGAGAATTACCCCGCCAACGGCTACCCCAATTCCTCAAGTTTGGAGGGCCCCAGTACCGGCGGCACAGGTAACGTAGACTTCCTGGATGAATTTGATGAATTTGATGACCTGGGTAGCTTACCCGACTTCGAACTATCGGATAGCTCTGCAGGGTTCACGACGCCCTCTGTGGGTACCTCGGGGCTCAGTTCAACGGACGACACCGTTGACTTTGGCCGTGGCATGTCCGCCTTTGATTTAAGTGATCTGGCTGACCAGGCCGCCATCAGCGATGAGGATCTGTTCAGTATTGCTGGCTCGACGGAGGGCTTACCCGTATTCACTCCGATAGAGGCTGACGGGGTGGAATCGACCAGTGAATCGGGTTGGTTGGGCTTTTTAGACAACGCAGCTTTGCCAACCAAAAATTTACTGGTCGCCCTGGCCGCTGGCATAGCCTCCACCTTGATTGTGGGGGTCGTCAACTTTGCGGCCTCAACCCTGCAGCCGAATCGACCAATGCCCAAGGATATCCATGCCGCTATGGCCCTGGCCGCCGGTGCCGCTGGTTTTGGCGCTGCCCTGGGCACAGGGCATTTGGCCCAGCGACGCCTGCGAGCCAGTGTCAGTGATCTGCAACAGCAGTTTGACTCAGTGATTCAAGAGGGCAACCTGTCGGCCCGGGCCACGGTCCTGTCCGAAGATGAATTTGGCCACCTAGCTAGCAGTTTCAATAAAATGGCCCGAGTGATTCTCACCACCACCAGTGAGGCCCAGCGCAAGGCCCAAGAACAGGAGCAGGCGAAGGAAGACTTGCAACGTCAGGTGATTCGCCTACTCGATGATGTGGAGGGGGCGGCCCGAGGAGACTTGACTGTGCAGGCTGAGGTCACCGCCGATGTGCTAGGAGCTGTAGCCGACTCCTTTAACCTGACGATTCAAAACCTCCGGGAAATTGTTGAGCAGGTCAGCGTGGCCGCTCGGCAGGTGAGTAAGGGATCCACGGAAAACGAGATTTTTGCCCGTAGCCTTTCCGCCGATGCTCTGCGCCAGGCCGAGGAACTCGCGGTTACCCTCAACTCGGTGCAGGTGATGACCGATTCCATTCAACGGGTAGCGGAGAGCGCCCGCGAAGCTGAGGAAGTCGCTCGCTCTGCCTCGTCTACGGCCTTAAAGGGGGGCGAGGCGGTGGAACGCACCGTGGCTGGGATCCTGGAAATCCGCGAAACCGTAGCCGAAACAA
>DVEE01000129.1 GCA_015295885.1 Leptolyngbyaceae cyanobacterium M65_K2018_010 | reverse complement strand
CCATGCCAGAAAATACCGATCACCCCACGCAAAAGCCGGAAAAGCTGATCGCCAAGTGTATTCTGGCAAGTTCCCGGATTAACGATGTTGTCTTCGACCCCTTTCTGGGCAGCGGCACCACCTCAGTGGTGGCCAAAAAATTGGGGCGGCAGTACGTCGGCATTGAACGCGAACCCGACTATTGCTGCTGGGCCGAAAAGCGCCTGGCTCTGGCCGACCAGGACCCCACCATTCAAGGCTATGCCGATGGCGTGTTTTGGGAACGCAACACCTTAGCCTCCCGGCGCCGTCATCTCCAACCCTCTCTCCTGTCGGAAGCCTCAGCGCTATCGGATTCTCCCTAACCCTTTGGCCTTTACCCTAAGCTCTATGAAATTCGCGATCGCCCAACTCAACCCCATCATTGGCGACCTAGCCCACAATGCTGAGCAGGTACTAGAAGCGGCCCATCAGGCAGCCCGCCAGGGCGCTCAGGTGCTAGTCACCACTGAACTGGTGCTGTGCGGCTATCCGCCGCGTGATTTATTGCTGCGGCCTGGCTTTATCGAGGCCATGGCGGAGCGGCTTGAGCACCTGGCTAGGGAACTGCCGCCGGATTTGGTGGTCCTGGTCGGGTTTGCCGCCGCCAACCCCAACGCCCGTCACCAGGGCGAAAAGCCCCTCTTCAATAGCACTGCTCTGCTGCAGGGGGGGCAGGTACAGCAGGTGTTTCACAAACAACTGCTACCCACCTACGACGTCTTCGATGAAGACCGCTACTTTGCCCCGGGTCGGGGGGGCAGTACCTTTGCCCTACCCTGGGCATCGGGAACCCTCCGGATTGGTGTCACCATCTGTGAGGATCTTTGGAACGATGAGGAGTTTTGGGGGGGACGCAGCTATCCTCGCAACCCCATTGCCGACCTGGCTGATACCGGGGTAGACCTGGTGATTAACCTCTCCGCCTCTCCCTATTCGGTCCACAAGCCTCAGTTACGCAGTGCGATGCTGGCCCATAGCGCGGCCCGATTCGGCTGCCCTATCCTCTACGCCAACCAGGTCGGGGCCAATGACGACTTGATTTTTGACGGCACCAGTCTGGCGTTTAACCGCCAGGGAGAACTCGTGGCTCGCCTACCCTCCTACCAAACGGGCCTGGCCCTAATTGAGTACGACCCGGGGAAGGAGGATCTGGTGGCCGGTGCGATCGCCCCCCTGCCCGCCGATGATACCGAAGCCATCTGGTCGGCTCTGGTCCTGGGTGTGCGCGATTACGCCCATAAATGTGGGTTTGCTAAGGCGGTGATTGGTCTTAGCGGCGGCATCGATTCGGCCCTGGTCGCCACCATTGCCGCGGCGGCCCTGGGGCCTGACCAAGTGTTGGGGGTCCTCATGCCCTCCCCCTATAGTTCGGAACACTCCGTCACCGATGCTCTGGCCCTGGGCAAAAATCTGGGCATTGCCCACGAAACCCTGCCCATTGGCCCGCTGATGGACGATTACGACCGGGTTTTAGAGCCGCTGTTTGCCGGTACGCCCTCAGGCATTGCTGAAGAGAACATCCAGTCCCGCATTCGCGGCAATTTGCTGATGGCGATTTCCAATAAGTTTGGGCACCTGCTGTTGTCCACAGGCAATAAATCGGAAATGGCCGTAGGCTACTGCACCCTCTATGGCGATATGAACGGGGGCCTGGCGGTGATTGCCGATGTGCCCAAAACCCGAGTCTATGATCTGTGCCGTTGGTTGAACCAGTCCCTCCGCCCCGGCCAGCCCCCTTCCCCAGCCCTAGGCAAACTGGTGGACCGATGGGATCAATTCGCCGATGGCTTGATTCCGGCCAATATTTTGGCGAAACCGCCCAGCGCCGAACTCAAGCCTGGCCAGGTAGACCAAGATTCCCTACCGCCCTACGATATCCTGGACGATATTTTGGAGCGTTTAGTCCAACGGCATGAATCTGTGGCGGATGTGGTGGCGGCGGGCCATCACCCGGCGGTAGTGGCCAAGGTGATCAAACTGGTATCGCGGGCTGAGTTTAAGCGGCGACAAGCCCCACCGGTGCTCAAGGTCACCGATCGCGCCTTTGGTGTCGGCTGGCGCATGCCCATTGCCTATCACTGGCCCGAGGAAAAACTAGCCTACGAGTTCCAGGCCTGATCAGGCCCTGGGCGATCGGGGCTGAGGTTCACACGGCGGTTGTCTGTAGCATCTGATTGTCCTGGCGCAGGTAAGCCTGGATGAAGGCCTCTAGATCGCCGTCCATAACATCCTCAATGGCCGTGGTTTCTACGCCGGTACGCAGGTCCTTAACCATCTGGTAGGGATGGAACACATAGTTGCGAATTTGGGTGCCCCAAGCGGCTTCCACCATATCGCCCCGAATTTCTGCGATCGCCTGGGCATGCTGTTCTTGGGCAATCACCAGCAGCTTGGCCTTAAGGATGGCCATCGCCTTTTCCCGGTTTTGGAGCTGCGATCGCTCCTGGGTACAGCGCACCGAAATCCCCGTCGGTAGGTGGGTAATGCGCACCGCCGTTTCCACCTTATTGACGTTCTGGCCACCGGCACCACCGGAGCGCGAGGTCTTAATTTCCAGGTCTTTTTCGGGAATGTCCAATTCTACGGTTTGGTCGAGCATCGGCATTACCTCCACCCCGGCAAAGCTGGTCTGCCGTTTGCCATTGGCGTTAAAGGGCGAAATGCGCCCCAGCCGATGGGTGCCCTTTTCCGATTTGAGGTAGCCATAGGCGTAGCGACCAGTAATCTCCAGGGTGACGGACTTCAATCCCGCCTCTTCCCCCTCGGAAATTTCCACCAAATGAACGCCATAGCCCTGCCGTTCCGCCCAGCGGCTGTACATGCGCAGCAGCATCTCGGCCCAGTCTTGGGCATCGGTGCCGCCCGCCCCCGCATTGATGGTCAGCACGGCCCCTTTCCTATCGTAGGGGCCAGAGAGCAGTTGCTGCAGCTCCCACTGGTCGAGTTCGTGGCTGAGCCGGGTGACGTTATCGTGGGCCTCCTGGAGCAGAGCCTCGTCCGTCTCCAGTTGGAGCAGATCTAGGATAGCGATCGCATCGTCCAGGCTGGTTTGCCAATCGCTGAGTTGGGCCAGATTGGCTTTGTAGTCGCTGAGCTCTTGCAAGGTTTCTTGGGCTTGACTCTGGTCCTCCCAAAAATCCGGCTGAGCCGCAATTTGCTCTAGATCTTGGATTCTTGCTTGCAGGGCAGGAATGTCAAAGATAGTCCTGGGTTTTACCCAGGCGATCGGTGAGCTGGTCCAAATTACGTTTTAATTCAACGGTATCAAGCATAGGGTCTGTGGTACTCGAGAACTATCTAGAGCCCTTAGGAGGTTGTTTGAAAAGGGCTGCCCTAGGTATATTTTGTCCCCAATAGTCAGTAAAAGCACTGAGGTCTGAGGCTATTAGCCTAGTCCAAAGGTATAGCGTGAGACGCCCCTCGACTTTTCAAACAACCTCTAATCGCGGTTGATGGCAATCAGCAGCCGCAGAATAAAGACAAACAGATTGATGTAGGTCAGGTACATGGACAGTGCCGCAGACAAGTACTGCTCGTCCTTGTAGGTGCGGGGCAGAATGAAGAAGTCCACCACCGAAGCCCCGACAAAAATCAGCACCCCAAAGGCCGAAATGGCGATGTCCAGAAACTGGGGGATGGGACCGCCGAAAAGGGCAAAGATAAACTGCCCCACTACCGCTAGCAGTACGGCCACTACGCCGATGCCCACGGTGCGGGTTAGGGCAAACCCGTCCTCTTCCGAGAGATTGGAGCCAATCTGCCGAGCGGCAATGAAGACCACCCCACAGGCTAGGGCCGCCGCCCCAATGCCGGCAATGCCAACGCCGGCAGTACCCAAGGCGACGTAGATGAGGCCGCTGAGGGTGTATCCCGTTAGCAAGCTGTAGGTGGCCAGCAAAGGTAGGGCCGTACTGTTATTGCCCTTGGCCGCAATGTTACTAGCCACAAAAAACAGGGCCAGTTGGGCAATCAGCGCCACCCAGAAGGTGGGCATGAAAAGGGCGGGGTTGTTGGTCATCACCCCAAGCCCACCAAAAGCTCCCAGGGCCGTAATCATCAGCCCTCCACCCACAAAGGGAAGGGCATTTTTGATCACGTTGGGGCCCACCAGGGCTTGCCCTTGAGCCTTTCGAATTGCTTCGCGGAAGTTGCTGGTATTACTCAAAGCCTTATCCTCTGAAACACAATAGACGTTAGGTAAGAAGAATCGTGCAGGGGAACTTTTTCACCCTTAGGTAGCACTTTACCCCTGAAGCTCAAAAATCGTTGTCATGACATAGTTTAATTTTAGTCAACTTTACACAGCAAGGCGGTGGGCGCTGGGTTCGGGCATCCAGTATTCCTGCTGCCCCATTTAGCATTTGGCATGGAGTAACCGGCTGAGATGGTCAAGAACCGGTGGTTAAGCCTGATTCCCGGCAGATCCGTGACCCAATTAGGTGGGCTGTCCCTCGCCCTAGCCTTGGCGGCGGCGCCTGGGTTAGCTCAAGGGCCGGTAGTGATTGAATCAAGCCAGATCATCATCCACCCAACTATCCTATGGCCCTATCCCCGGCCACTCCCCCGCGAGCACCGAGTGCGGGTTGAGTTCGACGCCCAGGGCACGGATTGGGGAGCGGTGTATTTGGATGGCCGGTTGATCTATCGACCCCATAATTTTGATCGCCAGAAGACTCTGTACCTTCCACCTGGCGGCTACCGATTGGAAATTACTGGCGTGGTGCGCTCCGACCTGTGGGCTAGTGGCTATCTGGATTTGGGGCGAGACCATTCGCAAATTGTGGTGGTGCGCTTTTCCAAGGCTGGCGGGGTGACGGTTTCAGGGGGGCCCTACGTGTGGATTCCCGACTAAAAAATCCCCGCTGACCGTAGCCAACGGGGGAACCATCTGCAGAAACTATGACGATAAAGCCGAAGCCAGACCCTAGTAAGCTAGGCCCATGCTGCGGGTAGTTTCAGCACCCAGATAAACCCGAATGCTCAAGAAGTCGGTGGGGCAAGCCGTTTCGCAACGTTTGCAACCAACGCAATCTTCAGTTCGGGGAGAGGAGGCAATTTGCCCCGCCTTACAACCATCCCAGGGGACCATTTCCAGGACGTCTAGGGGGCAGGCTCGCACACACTGGGTACAGCCGATGCAGGTATCGTAGATTTTGACAGAATGAGACATTGAATTAAAAACTCCAATGTGGGTCACTACTGGATTTGACGGCTTTAAGGAGTCCCTCAAAGATCGGTCAAAACGGTCTATTCAGTAAGGGTTTCCTAATCATGACCAGTCTATAGCGAGAGTTTTCAGCTCCAATGCCTGGTCCCCATAAACCTTAATGGATCGTAATAAAGCACTCATAGATCAATTTCTATAGGTATTTCTAGGTCTTGAAACTGCGATCGCCCGGGATCCGAACATCTTGACTGTAAATCTTGGCTTTTGCCCTCCCCTGCAGGGCTATTATCCGCCGCGGCAGAACCCTGGAGTAGAATTCAGAAGACGGGAGGCAAGATATAGCCTATGAATCCAAACCGGGCGTTAAATTTTGAATTCCGCCGATCGCCTTCTCCTCCTAACGGCTCACTCCCCCGCACCCACCCATCCGTCCCTCTCCCATGACCAGCCCCCTCTCTGACCAAATCCGTGATTTTTACGATGCATCCTCGGCTCTATGGGAAGAAATCTGGGGCGAGCACATGCACCATGGCTACTACGGTCCCACGGGCACAATCCGTAAGGATCGGCGGCAAGCCCAAATTGACCTAATCGACGAGTGTCTGGCTTGGGCTGAAGTGACCCAGGCGAGTCATATTCTCGATTGTGGTTGCGGCATTGGCGGCAGTGCTTTAGAACTGGCCAATCGCTTTAGCGCCAGGGTGATTGGGATTACCCTCAGCCCGGTGCAGGCCAACCGAGCCACGGAACGGGCCCAAGCCATGGGCCTGGGTGGAGAGCAGCCCCCCTGCGCCCACTTTCAGGTGGCGAATGCCTTGCATACCCCCTTTGAGGATCAGAGCTTTGATTTTATTTGGTCGATGGAGAGTGGTGAGCACATGCCCGATAAGGTGGGCTTTTTGCAGGAATGCTACCGGCTACTGAAGCCCGGTGGCCAATTGCTGATGGCGACCTGGTGCCACCGCCCAACGGATTCCCTGGCCGGGCCGCTGACCATTGCTGAGCAGCGCCAACTGAACTGGATTTACCAGGTCTATGGCTTGCCCTACGTGATTAGCCTGCCGGAGTACGAAGAAATTGCCCACAGCTGCGGCTTCCAGGCCATTCAAACCGCCGATTGGTCCCAGGCGGTGGCCCCCTTTTGGGACGAGGTGATTACCTCAGCCCTGAGCCCAGCCGCCCTGGTTGGCTTACTCAAAGCTGGGGTCCGCACGATGCGCGGTGCCCTGGCTTTGGGGGCCATGCGGCAGGGGCTCTATGGGGGCTTGATTCGCTATGGGTTGCTAGGGGGCAGGCGCTAAAAAAACGAGGATCTCGTTTGAGATCCTCGTTGTATTGAGGGATGGGGCGGAGAAACTATTGGGGCCGACCGAAGGGACAATCAACCGCCCGAACCGCAGCGGCAGCGGTGAAGTCTCTCAGCGCGGCCGTATCGGGGGCAAAATTTTGCCCAGTTTCGTTGAGGGGCGTGGCGATGCCACAGAAGGAGGCCAACTCTTGAATGGGGCGTTGGGCCCAGTGACCGCTGATATCCACAAATACCGGCGGATTAGGCACGTTATCGGGTAAGTTACCGGTGGCCGTGCCAAAGGTGGGAGTCGTGCTTCCCGGTGCGGGGGTCCCGCTAGGATCGGCGGCCGATGCATCAACCCGAAGTAGGGCCAGCTTATACATCATGGCCATCAGTTCAGCCCGGGTAACATTTCCCGTAGGCCGGAAGTTACCCGTGCCAAAGTCGCCCGAAACCAGACCCAGTTGCTTGGCCTGCTGAATCTTGAGGGCGCTCCAGCGATTGGTGGCCACATCGGGGAAGGGCGGACTGAAGACCTGGGTCGGCAAGGTGGCGAGCAACGAGGTGGGCAATATCTTGGTGGCAGTTTCCATCACCACCGATACCGCCTGCTCTCGGGTCAGGGTGCTGGTGGGTTTGAAGGTGCCATCGGGGAACCCAGACATAATGCCCAATTCAGCCGCGCGGTTAATTTGGGTGGCGTAGCGATTACCCCGAATGTCATTAAAGGCCAGGGTGGGGGGAGTGACCGGGGGTGTTGTGGTTCCACCACCACCGCCACCGGTTTGACCGCCCTGCAGTTGGGCCAGGGTCAGATCATTGGTGAAATAAATCAGGTGAGACTGCACAATTTGGCCATTGAAGGTACGTTTGGTCAACGTCCAACCGGGATCCAAATGAATTTGGGTAAAGCCCGTGGGGCTAATGCCACCCGTGCGGCCAATGGTGACGCGATCGCGAGATACCCCCTGGGCAAATTGCAGCAACAGATCCCCATTGACGTTGTTAATCTCAAAGCGAGCGGCGGATACATCCTGGCCCGCCAACCGGACACTGTAACCGTTCGTATCCCTTTGCATTCGGCAGACACCGGTAAAGTCAAAGGTATTCCACAGGGCATTGACCTGGGTCGGCCGGGCATTGCCAGGATTCACGATGCTCCAGCAGGCTGGGCTGGGCTGAATCTGCTCCATAATCAGTAATCGATAGGGCTGGGCCGTGGTCCCCGGAGCAGCGACGATCAAAAAGTTGGCTTCATTAACGGGAGTATTTCCAAAGGTTTGTTGAGCCAACAGAGTGTTGGCTTCAGCCTCCCTAGGCTGGAGGGGAACTTGGCTAGTCGCCAGAGTTGGGGTAACTCCACCGACTAATCCCAGGGTCGCCGCCGTGAGCGCCGCTACTTTGAAATTTGCGAATAGGTTCATTGTCACCCTTCCTAAAGATCAGTGATGCAACAAAATTGTGATGCAACGATTGTGATGCAACGATTGTGATGCAACGATTGTGATGCAACGATCGTTGTTATCTGCCCAGAGCGGAAGCAGCCGACAGGGGCTCTTCAAGGGCTCTGGGATGGACCGGAGTCCGATGGCTAACGACCATGGTTCTGGACGCTCAGCCGCCCAGAACGCCCCTTATTGTATGGGCATCTCAGGGGTTAAGGGCGAAATTTTCAAGGATTTACTAATGATCTGTAGCATTTGTGCCATCTTGCTACCCTGGGACGCCCTCACAGGTCAAGGTCATCGAGCCCAGGGGTGGTTACACCAGCGGGGGTAATGGGGCTATGAACCGTTGCCTTATAGCTTTCTTGTTGATTTACCATATCCACCGCAATGGCTTCAAATTGAGCTTCTAAGCAGCCCAGGGGCACCGTCAGTTGAATGGTGCCTTCCAGTTGTCCGTGGCCGTTGGGGGAAAGATGCATCACCTGCCGCGGCTCATCCACCAGGCTACGAGTTTGGGGATCGGTAATCCAAACTTTGATGTATAGGCGATTGGGATGGAAAGGAACCCGTAAGGTCACCAGCACCGATTCCCCCGCCACCAGTTCTCCACCGGGTAACTCGATCAGGGGCACGGGTGGCGCGATCACTTCCGCCGCTGCGTCTTCGTCGCCAACCGCTTTGGGGGGAGGCGGCCAACTGCCTAGGGTTTCGTCCTCATCTTCGTAGATCACCACTTCTCCGGCGAAGGGAATGGGCTCGGCGGGAATCTCTTCGACGGCTGTCGCCGCTGCCTGGGCCTCGGCCCAGGATCGGGCCGCTGCCGCCGCTTCTTCGGCCCGTCTTTGCAGGGCTTCCTGCTGGAGGGTGACAGCCAGATCGTTTAAACGGCTCCAGAACCGATCCTGCAGCTTGAGATCGCGAAAGCCCATGGCCTCGTGGGAGGGCAGCAGGGCAATGGGTTTGGGGGAGGATCGGCGGGGTTTAGCGGCGCCCGCCAGGGTAGGCGAAGGCGACCCAGCCCCGGCGGTTGCCGTATCCTCGGCTGGGGAGGCTGGGCGGGCCAGGGGGGGCAGACTCAAGGGCGGGTGATGGGGATCTGGGGGCTGAGCTGGAGCCTCAAGAGCCGGTTCAGGGGCGGCCTCGGGCTCCTCGGGCTTGGGTTTGGGGCGACGGGGCGGGGTAGAAAGCAAGGGTGGGAAGGGATCGCCCCGGCGGGGCGGTGCCACCTCGGTGGCCTCATCTCTGGGGGGCTGATCGCCCGTCGCTCCATCTCCAGGTGTCCCATCTGTAGGCATCCCATCTGCAAAGGGCAGATCTGGGCGGCCTGGGCTGGGGCCAGTTGTGCTCAGGGGAGGCAGGGTAGGGCGGTGGGCCTGGGCCTCGTGGGGGGAGGGATAGTAAATTTTGGGTGGTAGGTTAAACCCACTGCGGGGTAGGGTCATCATGGGAACCACCCGGGGTGGTCCTGAGGGCAAGGTGACCTGCGCCCAGGCTTCTGCCCTTGGGTCAGCCCCAGCATCGAGGTCTGCCGCTGCCGCCAGACCCTCTTCCTCAGCCTCCCCTAGGAAATCTCGATCGAGGTCAGCCTCGGTTTCGGCTCGGTTGGCGATCGCATCGAACAGGGCGGCTAAATCTACGGTGACTGTAAAGCGTTGCAGGGCGAGTACGTTCACCGTTTCTAAGGCCAGGGAAACCAGGGCCAGTTCCCCCAGTAGCAGGCGGGTGGAGAGTTCACCGGGAATGCTGAGGGAACCATTGAAATGGGCCGGTAAGGTACTGGCCCCCAGACTGAAGGGTTGTAAGGTCACCACCTGGGCCGTTTGAGGGTCAATCAACCGTACCACCAGGGCCATATCGGCACAGGACTCGCCTTCTACCACCCCGGTCACCTGGCCGCTGAGCCCCACCAGGTCTCCCTCTTGGCCTGAAAGGGCGGTTTGGTTTAGGCTCAGCCGATAAACGGAGGCCTGGCCGCCGCGATCGGGGGAGGTTTGCACCCGGTCTAGGGCGGCCCCTAGCTGGGACAAATCTAGGTGAGACCACGCTGCCCTTGCTTCCTCTATTGGTGGGGAGCCCGCCCCAGCGGCTCGATCCCCTACAGCCTCCGATAAGGTTTCAGACTGTGCCAGACCCTCATCGGCAAACCAGCCCTCTTCCTCCCCAGATCCCACGGGCAGCACTTGCAATTGAATGCTGTAGGCCCAGGCGGGCTGGGGCACTGGGCCCGTGGCGGCTTCTGGGGCTGGGCCAAGGCAATGGATATCCCAGGTGCCAGCCCCCAGACGGGTAAAGGGCATGACCACCATCAGGCCCTCTTCATTGGTTTGGCCGTGGCGCCGCAGGGTGCGACGTTTGGGCGGATCTTGATCGAGCAGCCGCTGACTAATTTGCACCTGCACCGGGATATTGGTCTGACTGGTGTGGGCCATGATCCGGTAGCGGCCCTCTAAAATTTCCACCTGAGCCGTATCCAGGGGAAGCCAGCTCTGGTCCCCCTCTTGCTGCAGTAGAAACTCCCAGTACTCCATAGTCAACTTGAGCCGGAGACCCCTCGAATGCTGCTCCAGGATACTCGCTTTTATAGAAATTGGGTTTATAGAAATTGGGGCAATCCTAGCGTGAGTCTGGCAGGAACTTCAAGGCAGGGGGCGGTGACCACCGGCGTCCTTAAGCCAGCACCTCTTTTAGAACCGCTTCTGGGGCCCGAAAACCGACCAGCACAGCCTGGCCATCCTTGACAAAGAGGGGCCGCTTCAGCAGCATGGCCTGGTCAGCAAAGGCATCTATCCACTGCTCATCGCTCCAGGTGTGTTTCTCCTCCCCTAGGGCTCGATAGACCTGGCCAGAGGTATTGCGCAGGGCCTTGGTGCCCAGGCTAGCGGCCCAATCGGCAATCATGGCGCGGCTAGGGGGGGAGAGTTTGGTATCGACAAACTCGTAGGCCATGTGGTGGTGATCCAACCACTGGAGGGCTTTTTTGCAGGTGCCGCAGTTGGGAATGCCGTAGACGGTAAGCGTCATAGGTGATCTGAGGGTTAGATGAACAACAAAACGCCCTACTCGAACTAGAGGACGTTTTGTCAGCTATGGATTGTCAGCTATGGGTTGTCAGCTATGGATTGTCAACTATGGGGGGTGAGGGAGGGAATCAAGGCCCCGCAGGGCCTCGAGGCTGTGCCCTCAGGTTCTAGTTGTCGTAAACCCGACACTCGTCGGCTTCGGGGTTACTGTCGCAGTAGGCTTCAAAGGAACTTTTGTCGGTGCCCTTTTCCCGCTGGTGGGAGGCTTCGGCCTGGAGTTCTTCAACGGCATCCCAGGCCGCGGCACACTCTTGGGAGGCGCTGCCAGAAACATCACAGGCTTCCCGGGCGCTTTCAATTTCTTTTTGGATGCGCTCTTGAATATTCTCGCTCATATTAATCCCTTGGTTATCGACGAATGAAGACAAGGCTGATGAATCAATCAATTCTCTGGGTGAGAATAAACCCTAAAACCAGTATAGTTTACTCCCCAAATCGGCTGGATTCGGTAATCCATACTGCCTGGGTTGGGCCATCTGGTCTCTGCCATGACCTCAACCGAGAAGAGCCGATTCGATCTAGACTGAAGCCACTGGACGAGGAGGCATGCCTGGATGAACGCAACTCCCCTACCCATGCAGTGGGCCAATGCTCTTTCCACCCGCGCCTCCTTGGAAGCCGCGGTGAAGGAAACCGTAGAGCGGCTAAAAGACCGGTTTGAGCGTCCGCCGGATCTGGGCCTGGTGTTTATTTCATCGGCCTTTACCAGCGAATTTTCTCGCCTGTTACCCCTGCTGCAGGATCTGTTACCCTTGCCGGTTCTCGTGGGCTGCAGTGGCAGTGGGGTGATCGGCATGGATCCCAATGGCACCCCCAGGGAGATAGAGTCTGCTCCAGCCCTAAGTTTGACCCTGGCCTCCCTGCCGGGGGTATCGGTGCGGAGCTTTCATCTCTCTAGCGACGATTTACCGGACCTGGACAGCCCTCCCGATGCCTGGGTAGAGCTGGTCGGGGTGACCCCAGAGGACAACCCCCAGTTTATTCTGATGGCCGATCCGTTTTCCTCTAGTATCAACGATCTGCTCCAGGGACTCGACTTTGCCTACCCCAATGCGGTGAAAGTGGGTGGGTTGGCCAGTGTGGATGGGTTCAATCGGCAGAGCGGCTTGTTTTGCGATCGCACCTGCCATCGGGAAGGGGTGGTGGGGGTGGCCCTGTCTGGCCCCGTGGTGCTGGAGGCGATCGTGGCCCAGGGCTGCCGCCCCATTGGCCCCGCCTACCAGGTGACCCAGGCGGAGCGCAACATTCTGCTAACCCTGAGCGACCCTACCGCCGATCCCGTCGAGCGCCCGCCCCTGGAAGTGTTGCAGGATCTGATCCAAACCCTCAGCGAGGACGATCGCAAACTGGCGCAGAATTCTCTGTTTATTGGCATCGCCCAGGATAGCTTCAAGCTCACCCTGAACCAGGGGGACTTTTTGATTCGTACCCTGCTGGGGGTTGATCCCAAGGCCGGGGCGATCGCGGTTGGCGATCGGGTGCGACCGGGACAACGGATCCAGTTTCACCTGCGCGATGCCCAAACCTCCGCAGAAGATCTCGATACCCTGCTACGGGATTACTGGCAGTCCCTCACCGGTACCGCCCCGGCTGGAGCATTGATGTTTTCCTGCACGGGGCGGGGGGAAGGGCTTTATCAGGAGGCCAATTTTGACTCCGGGCTGTTCCATCACTATCTCAGCTCTGTGCCCCTAAGTGGCTTTTTCTGCGGGGGCGAAATTGGGCCGGTGGGCAAAACCACCTTTCTCCACGGCTATACCTCGGTGTTTGGGCTTTGTCGTCGCCCCTAGGGAAAGGGGGCCAACCCGCCTAACCACCGAGAATCTGGTCGTCTAAAGAAAAGTCCACCGTGGCTTGGTTGGCGCCGGAGGCCAGATAGTCTTTTTGAAAGGAATCTTTGAGCCCCGACACCAGGTCAAAGGTAGGAGCCCAGCCCAGTTCTGCTTGGGCTTTGTCAATGGCGGTGAAGAAATGTTGCACCCGCAGGGGAAAGGCCTTGGCCTTACCAAAGTCAAAGGCTTTGGGGTCGTAGTGGACGATTTCAAGGTTGGCCGGATCCTTCCCCGCTGCTACAGCACAGGCCCGGGCCAGACCATCGAAGGTGACGGCCTTTTCCCCCGAGATGTTGTAAATTTGCCCGATCGCCGTTGGGTTACCCAGCACCGCCACCATGGCCGCCGCCAAATCCTGCACATGGCCGAGCTGGGTCAGGTGTAGGCCATTGCCAGGAATAGGGATGGGGCGATCGCGGACAATCCGGTCAAAGAACCAGGATTCCAGGGGGTTATAGTTCTGTGGCCCGTAGATATAAACCGGCCGCACCGAGGTAAAGGGCACCCCTTGGGCTTGCAGGTAGGTTTCGGTTTCGTACTTGCCTTTGTGGCGGCTGTTGGGGTCTACGGCATCACCTTCGATGTGGGGCATCTGGTCAGACTTGAGGTAAACCCCAGCGGAGCTGACGTAGACGAAATGCTGGATTTTGCCGTTGAATAGCTCCACCAGGGGTTGGGTATCGGCCAGTTCTCGCCCGTTGTTATCAAAAATGGCCTCAAAGGTTTCCCCCGCCAACTGGGCCTTGAGGTTATCGGGTTGGCTGCGATCGCCAATAATAGTCTGTACCCCTGCCACCGGCGCGGGGCGCTTACCCCGGTTAAACAGCACTACCTCATGGCCCTGATCCACCAACAGCCGGGTTAAATACACCCCAATAAAGCGGGTGCCACCCATGACCAAAATCCGCATGTTTACCTCCCAACCGCTGAGTATGTCCCTATATTAAGCTGTGGCGATCCCCGAAATTCTCTTTAAGAATCAGGGGATTGGGGCTCCCTGCCCTTAAGCTGGGCAGTAGAGATGAACTGGCCCCTTACGCGGGATGGGGGAACCCGCCTAGAATATTAGGGATTAAGCACCGGCCGGCTGGGCCCTAGCGCGAGATAATCTCCCTATGCGAGAGTTGGATAACGCCTACCGAACCCTAGAACTTGAGCCTGGTGCCTCCATGGAAGAGGTTAACCAGGCTTATAAGGACTTGGTGTTTGTTTGGCACCCCGATCGCATGCCCCAGGACAACGAGCGGCTCTACCAAAAAGCCCAGGATAAGATTAAGGCCCTGAACCAAGCCCGAGATCTGCTGCGATCGCACAATCGCAACGGCCACCATGGCAATGGTGCAACCCCCAGCCGGTACGGCTATCGGGCGGCAACGGCGAAGGATCGCACCCAAGCCAGCAGCACCTATCGTTCGCCCTATAGTAGCCATGGCCATAGTAGTAATGGTTATGGCAACGGTCGCTCCGCTGGCACCCAGGCCACCGGGGATGAAGCTCCCCACTCCACCACCTATCAGAACCGCTATTACCGCTATCCTCGCGGCACCTACGCAGGCAGTTACTATGGTCAGCCCCACGAGGCTGGGGCCAACCCCGGCCATGGCCACGGCACAGCCGGGAACTACAGCAACCCCAGCAACGGTCAGACGGCATCCGCCGGGGCCTCTACCGAGGGAACGACCGCCGAGGCTGGGGCGGCTTCCAGGCCAGGCACAACCTCTAGCGGGGGGGCTTCTGCGGGGCACGGGGCCCCCTCCACTCCGGGGTCAACCCCTTACCAAACCTACCGCCAACGCCGCGATGCCGCGGCCGGGGTCGGTCATTCCCAGGCGGCTAATACTAACGGTAGCGCCCCTCCCCACCCTGGATCTTCGGGTTATGGTGCGGCGGCCTCGGGATCGGCTCACCCCCCAAGTTCTACCGGAGATCAGGGGTATAACAGCTACAATGCCCATACTCGCAACGCCAGCTATAGCCCTCACCGGGCCCGTCAGAGCCCTGATTTAAGTGGGACTGACCTGAGTGGGGCCAACCTACGGGAAAAGGATTTTGCCAATCGCAACCTGAGCGGGGCCAACCTCAGCGGCGCTGACCTCAGTGATGCCTTTTTGCACAAGGTCAACCTCAACCGGGCCAATTTAAGCCGGGCGAAGCTATTTCGCGCCAACCTGTTGCAGGCCGATCTGAGCCATGCCAATCTACGCGAGGCCAATTTAATTGGTGCCGACTTTAGCGGTGCCGATCTCAGCGGGGCCGACCTGAGTGGGGCCAAGGTTGCGGTCGGAGGCCGCACCATGGTGAAATTGACCGGGACCATCCTAACTGGTGCCATTATGCCGGATGGGTCAATCCACGACTAGGCTAGGAGGCTGTTTGAAGGGGCTATCCTGGCTATAGTCGGCTGCTAAGGGTCAACCAAGAGACTAAGGTTTCCCAGGGATTAGCCTACTCCACAGGTAGAGCGCGAGACAATCGTTGACTGTTTCAACAGCCTCCAAGGCAAGCCTATGACTATCCTCTGGATTCAAGGGGAAAAGGAACCTCTCAAGATTACGTTTCCGTCAGCGGCAGAGATGACCGCCGCTGAGTTTTATGACTTTTGCCAGGCCAATCGGGAGTTACGGATTGAGCGATTGGCCAGTGGAGAGGTGATTGTGATGCCACCCGCGTTTTCTGATACGGGCAACCGCAATCTCAAACTGGCCCAGCAACTGGCCAACTGGGCGGATGCCGATGGCACCGGTGAAGCCTTTGATTCGAGTGCCGGCTTTACCTTACCCAATGGCGCCACCCGATCCCCCGATGCCGCTTGGATTCGGCTGGATCGCTGGCAAGCTTTAACCCCAGAGCAGCAGGCCTCCTTCGCGCCGATTTGTCCTGATTTTGTGGTGGAACTCAGGTCGGCCAGCGATTCCATTACGACCCTCAAGGCCAAAATGGAAGAATACTTAGAGAATGGGGCAAGGCTGGGTTGGTTGATCGATCGCAAAAACCGTCGAGTTCATATCTATCGACCCAATCAGAACCCTGAGAGTTTGGAGGATCCTGATTGGGTCAGTGGCGATCCGCAATTGCCCGGTTTTCGGTTGCAGATGGCCAGAATTTGGTAAGCCTTGATTCCCTGGGTATCTACGTTTCCAGTGAGATGGGGTTGAGGGATCCCGCGGGGCAGACGGTTGTGCCTGGAGCCACTGGATATCGGTATCTGAGAGAGTTGGCGGCGGCGGGGGCGGCCTAGAGTTCACGAAAAGATTTTCACGAAAAGATTTTAGGCGGTTTCATCCTAGAGGGTATCGAGATCGGGGTTTTGCAGGGGGACGGGCAGGACAGGCAGGGACTTTGCAGTTCTAGGGGCTAGACCTCGATGGGTTTAGCCTGGGCCCGGGTGAGGGTAATGCAGTAGGGCACCTCCCGTAGGGGCGGTTGGGCCAAGGGGCAGGTGCCCCGTCGCAGTGGATTCGCTTCACTAGGCGCACCTTGGCCTGGTAGAGCCGCTGGTGTTTTTGACGGTAGGCCGTTAAGCCCGGCTCTGGTTGGTTGACGGGGGATGGCATCTCAAGGGTGGTGATCAAAGGGACACCGCCCACCATCAGAGCCATCCTATTGTGCTAGGGCTCTAGGGAGCAGAGGATTCCAAGTAGCTCCGCAGGATCCCATTAAAGGCCTCCGGTGCTACCAGGTGGGGCCAGTGATTGCCGGGAATAGACTGGATCTGTAGGTTAGGTAGGTAAGTCCGGTAGGGCTTCAACTGCCAGGCGAAGCGATTGAGCCCTTTTACCGGCAGCAGCAATAGGGTAGGGACAGGTAACTCGGTGGTCAGCCCAGGCCGTTGCAAGATGTCCTCAAAAACACCGTTGCGGGCGGCGATCGCAAACTTACTCCCCCAGGTGCCATCGGACTTTTGCTCCATCGCCGCCGAAAAAACCGCCTGTTGTAGAGGGCTCCAGCCCCGGTACTGCTTCAGGGTGCGGGCCACCCTAACGGCGGCATCGTAGTTCTCAAAGGGGCCCATGACCTTTAAAAAAGGCAGGGTGCGATAGAGCAGCGGCAAGGTCGGGCGAAACAGCCCCGGCAAGCGATTTACAAAAAATGGATCGACGAGGATTAGCTGACGAATGGGTTGGGGCGTGTGCTGGGCCCACAGCAAAGCCAGTTTAGCCGCCCAGGAATGGGCCACCACGGTGATCGGTGTAGCTTCCCAGCGGGCTGCCAGGGATTCCAGATCTTTCACCAGGTTGAGGGAATCGTAGGCCGCAGGGTCATCGGGTTTATCGCTGTCGCCATGGCCACGCAGATCAGGAGCCAGGCCATGGTAGCGATCGCTCAGGGCCTCGGCCAAGCTCTGCCAGACCAACCCATGATCCCCTAACCCATGCAGCAACAGGAGGGGTAGCCCAGCCCCCCACTCATGATAGGCCAGGGATCGGGAAGGGTGGGTCAGGGTGCCGCGGGACAAGGGATCCACTATCAGAGGAAATAACCAACCACAACTCTAAAACTCTAACTGTTCGATCACGGCAGGGGCCATAGGGCCCGGGCGCTTTGGTAAAACACAAAGCTAGCCAGCCAGGCCAGCCCCGTGGACCACACCACCGCCAGTAGGGCAAAGCGAGTACTTTTCGCCTCGCTCCTAAGCACGGCCACGGTCGATAGGCAGGGCACGTAGAGCAGGGTAAATAGCATAAAGCTGTAGGCCTGTACCCAATCAAGGGTTTGGGCCATGACATGGCCCAGGTTGGCATCGCTGCTGGTGCCATAGATGACCGCTAACCCGCCCAAGACAATTTCCTTAGCAATGAAGCCAAAAATCAGGGCGATCGCCAGGTGCACATCAATCCCCAGCGGGGCCAAAAAGGGTTGGGTGGCCTGCCCAATCAGGCCAGCTAGGGTTTGCTCGCTGGCCGGGGGGACGTTAGTGGGCAGATGATTTAACAGCCACACCATCACCACCCCGGCGACAATAAACCGGGTAGACCAGCGGAGAAAATGCCTCACCTCACACCAGGCCCTGACCACCATTTGTTTTAGGGTCGGAAATCGATAGGGGGGCAGCTCTAAAACCAGTGGATCTTGATTGGGAAATTGCCCCTTAAACAGCAGTGCGGTGATGAGGGCGGCGGCAAAACTGGCTACATAGAGGCTAAACAAGACTAAAGGAGCGATGCGGGGGGCAAACAGGGCCGTGGTCATAAAGATGAAAACGTTTAACCTGGCCGAACATAGGGAAAAGGGAATGACCAGCATGGACAACAGCCGTAACCCTGGCGATCGCATCACGCGGGTGCCCATGATCGCCGGTACATTGCAACCAAACCCCATCAGCGACATCACAAAGGATCGCCCATCTAAGCCCAAGCGCTCCATAAAGGCATCCATCAGAAAAGCAGATCGGGCCAGATAACCGCTGTCTTCCACGATCGCCATGCAGAGGAAAAACAGCAGAATCACTGGGATGAAGGCGGCCACGGTGCCCACACCATCGTAGAGGCCGCCAATTAAAAAGCCCTGGAGAAAGGGAGGCCAACTGGCCAGGAGCGGTTCCAACGCAGTGACCTTAAACCAGTCCAGCCCGCTCGCCAGGCCATCCTGCAGGGGCGTACCAAGGGCATAGACCACCTGAAACATGAGCAACATAGCGGCGAAAAACAACGGTAACCCCAGCACTGGATGCAACAGTAGCCGATCCAAACCTATGGTCAGTCGGTCCTGGTGGTGCTCGGGCCAAAACACCGCCTCCGGCAACAGGGCCTCTAATTCAGGGGTCAGTTGGTGGTGGGGCACCAATCGCTGGGCCAAATCTGGCAGGCAGAGCGGCTGGTCTTGCTGGCGCAGGGCCTGGGTAATGGTAGCCAGGGCCACCTCGTAACCTCCCCCATACTTGGCACTGATGGGAATTACCGGCATCTGCAGGGATTGGGCGATTTTGCCCGTCTCTAGCCGCACCCCAAACTTAGCGGCTTCATCGGCCATATTTAGCAACAGCACCGCCGGTAGGCCCAGGTGCTTGACTTGCAGGGCTAAACTGAGCTGGCGATCAAGCTGGGCGGCATTGAGAATAATCACTAACAGATGCACCGGGGTAGTCTCTAGAAACCGCCGCACCACTGCCTCATCCTGGGAAAACCCCTGCAAATCGTAAATACCGGGTAGATCAATGACCTCGGTTAAGTCGCCCCCCAGGGGCAGGGTGGCGACCAGCAAATCCACGGTGATGCCTGCCCAATTGCCAATGCTAGCCGTGGCCCCGGTTAGCCGATTGAAGAAGGTAGACTTGCCCGTATTGGGCATCCCGAGGACGGCGATGCGCTTCATCGGGTAGCTCCCACTTCAACGGAGGAACTGTCCCAGGGGGCAATGTGAATATTGTGGGCTTCCCGCCGCCGCATCATCACCTCCGTGGTGCCGACTCGCACATGCACTGGCCCGGCAAATCTGGATTTGCGCAACATTTTTACCGATCGCCCCTGGCGAAACCCCAGGGCCAGCAAACGCTGGTGCAACCCCGGATCTGTATCGAGATGGGCAATAGTAGCACTGTGTCCCGGTCGGAGGGCAGACAGCGGGTGATGGGTAGGGGCCATAATGAACCTCCGGCTGGCAAGGATGGGGGAGAAGGTCAGACAGGATCGTCACTCTCATCGAGGCCGCAGATACCCCCTAGGGTAGTCGCCTATTGAGAATTACTCCTGATAGATGACCCATCTTTCCACAGTTGTCAGGCAATGTCAATCGATGGCAGATTAATGTTGAGTTGCTGAATATCACTAAATGTAGCCTTTTGTGTGCCCGTCGGTGGGCCCCCGGACTGGCCCGGGACTTGCTGAAACTCAGTGGCGATTAATGGGTCGGGGCCGATCTACCCTGGGAGGGTAGGGATGAGGAAAATTTTATGGATCAGGCTTCTGCCGATCGCCCCGACTACGACCAGCGCTTACAGCGGCTCATGCAGCGGGCCGGGTTGTCCAGCTATCGATCCTTGCGCAGAACAGCGGGTATTTCTCGCAGGGCCATCGAGCGACTACGGTTGGGGCAGATTAGCTACCTCCGAGTCGAGACTCTTCTCCAGTTAAGCCGGGCTTTGCAGCAGCCTCCCACGGACTTAATCCTGCAGTTTGGCGACGGGGCCGATCTCGCTCCCCTGCCGCCATCCGAAGGGATAGAACCAGATCTACGGCGGGAATATGACCGCTTGCAGCAGCAGTTAGCGACCCAGGCCCAGGAGGTGCGACAGCAGGTTCAACGGGAGGCCATCACCCAACTCGAGTCCTGGCTCTGGCAATGGCCTACGGCCGTCTATGCCGCCCAGCAAAATCAGAGTATTCCGGCGGCCCGACTGATCCCCCTGACCAAACCCCTGGAGGATCTGCTCAGCCGTTGGGATCTGGTGCCCATTGGCGCCGTTGGGGCAGAGGTTGCCTACGATCCGCAACTCCATCAGCCCCTGGAGGGCATGCCCGAACCAGGTCAGTTAGTGCGGGTGCGTTATGTTGGCTACCGCCATGGGGAGAGGCTACTCTACAGAGCTAAGGTGAGCCCGATCCTGGCCTAGGTGCAAGGTCTTGAGCGCCCCTGGGGATGAACCCCTGGACTGATTTTCCCGCCCATGCCGATGGGGGCTCGGCGATTGAGTTCCCCCTGGGGCTGGCTAGAAGATTTAATTCATAATTACGTCAAATTTTGATGAAACTTTAGATTAAATTTAGTTTCCATCTTGATTTCTGTTCAAAATGTGGGAAGGTTATGCCTAGGTAGGCGAACAACCTGCTCAGCCCAGTACCTTAAACTGTTTATACAGAAGCCCACTTCCTAGCTGAATCCCTTATATTTAGCCCACTCCTGGCCCTCGGGTCAGGAGTTATTATTTTAAACCCTAGTGAGGTTGGGATCCCTGGGAAGCCTAGGGCGAGATGAGAGGTTTCGATGGAGATCGATTCACTCCGTAGTTGGTTTTCATCCCCCAGAGCCCCTAGAGTGATGGCATGGCTAAGCTCGCTGGCTCTTTTCCCAGGGTGTCCATCCTTTGCTGAGGTCTCCTTTGCTCAAATCTATTCCCCCAGGGCGGCTGCCCGCACCCACCCTGGTCCTCGGGTCCATGGTCTCGACCCAATTGGGGTCAGCGATCGCAAAAAGTCTCTTTAACCAGGTCGGGCCCTTGGGCATGGTGAGCTTACGGGTAGGTTTGGCGGCTATTTTGCTGATCCTCTGGCAACGCCCTCGGTGGCGGGGGCACACCGCCCTAGACTATCGCCTGCTAGTCGCCTTTGGGCTTTCTCTGGCGGTGATGAACGGCTGCTTTTACGCCGCCATCGCCCGCATTCCCATCGGGGTTGCCGTCGCCCTGGAATTTTCCGGTCCGCTGCTGGTATCCCTATTGTATTCCCGCCGCTGGTTGGATGGACTGTGGGTGGGCCTGGCGGCGATTGGGGTGGTTCTACTGTCTCCCCTGCAGGGGGCCAGTCTCGATAGCCTGGGCGTAGTGTTGGCGCTGCTAGGGGGAGTGGCCTGGGGCTTTTATATTATCCTCTCGGCCTGGGTGGGGCGAGTGTTCCAAGGGGGAGAAGGGCTGGCCCTCGCCATGGCCGTGGGCGGTCTACTGCTGCTACCGCTGGGCCTGGCCACCACCGGCCCGACGCTGTTTTCCCCCAGCCTGCTGGGTCTGGGACTGGCGGTGGCCCTGCTGGCCTCTGCCCTACCCTACTCCCTAGAAATGGTGGCCCTGCGCCGTATGCCCGTGCACGGGTTTGGGGTTTTGCTCAGCCTGGAACCCGCCATTGCTTCGGTGATTAGCTGGCTGGGGCTGGGGGAAACCTTGACCCTGCAGATGATGGTTGCGATTGGCCTGATTATGATGGCCGCGGCGGGGGTTTCCCTAGGCCAACCCCAGGTAGTATCTAGGCAGGAGTGAAGGGCAGGGCATGGGCAAAGCAACCTTCAGCCAGCGCTACTTCCTGGCTCTTCCGTGGAACACTGGATAACACCTGGGGACGCATTCTACCTTCGGCCATGAGTCTTTGTATCAATCCGCAATGTCGCCAACCCGATCATCCCAGTAACAGCGCCAGTTTGACCTGCCAGGCCTGCGGGTCCGACCTGCTATTGCAGGGGCGCTACCGGGTGATGCGCCTGATCAGTGACCAAAGTGGCTTTGGCCGGGTCTACGAAGCCTACGAGCGGGACATTCCCAAAATCCTCAAGGTGCTGAAGGAGAGTTACAACCACAACGAGAAAGTACTGACCCTGTTTCGACGGGAAGCCCAGGTGCTCAGCCACCTCAATCATCCCGGTGTGCCCAAGGTGGCCGCCGATGGCTACTTTCTCTACTATCCCCAGGGGAGCGGCGAACCCTCCCACTGCCTGGTGATGGAGAAGATTGATGGCCCCAACTTGAAGGAGTGGATGGTGCAGCAGGGCAACCACCCGATTAGCGAAAAGCAAGCCCTACTCTGGCTGACCCAGTTGACCGATGTGCTGCATTTAGTCCACCAGCAAAACTACTTTCATCGGGATATTAAACCCGAGAATATTATGCTGAGAGCCTCCGGACAGTTGGTCCTGGTGGATTTTGGTGCCGCTCGCGAGATGACCCAAACCTACATGGCCCACCTGGGCGATAGCGATATTACGGCGGTTAGCTCGGCGGGCTTTACCCCCCCCGAACAGGAGCAGGGGCAGGCGGTGCCCCAGTCAGACTTTTACGCCCTGGGCCGGACCCTGATCTATCTGCTCACCGCCAAAATGCCCAACGATCCGGCCATCTATGACCCCCGTACCAATGCCTTTCGCTGGCGCAACTATGCGCCTCAAATTTCCCAGGCCCTGGCGGACTTGGTGGATGAACTCACCGCTCCCGCCGCCGCAGACCGTCCCCAAACCACCAGGATTATTTTGGATCGCCTAGCCCAGGTGCGGGTCGCCCAGGGCACCCGTCTGCCGGTTGCTAACCAGAGTCACCCCAGCCCTCCCCCGGCCTGGCCGGTCACTACCCTGGACCCCCAAGAGGCCGTCACCCAAGCGGATGCCCTGCGCCCCTGGCTGCCCCCCTGGCTCGATCAACGCCCCTGGGTGCTGGCCGGTCTTACGGGCTTGGCGCTGGCGGTTCCCTTGGCCTGGTGGGCACTCAGTCGCTCTCAGCCACCGGCCCCCCTGGATGCCAGTGCCTTAACCGCTGCGGCTGCCCCCTCGATGACCGTTACTCCCCTGGCTAGCCTGGCGGGTCATAGCGGCGAAATCAAGGATCTCTTGCTGCTGCGCGATGGTAAAACCTTGATTTCTGCCAGTGCCGACGACACCATTCGAATTTGGGATTTGGATGCCGGTGCTCTCAAGCAGACCCTTGATCAGCATGGCAATGTGGTGAAAGCCCTGGCCATGACCACGGATCAGTCCACCCTGATTAGCACCGGCGATGATCGCACCCTGCGGTTTTGGAGGCTGCCCAGCGGGCAACCCATCGGGGTGATTGAAAATGCCCACGGGGTTCCCATGACCGCCCTGGCCGTGAGTCATAACGGCAAACTGATGGCCAGTGCCGATAGCGATGGCACGATTAAGCTGTGGAACCTCAGTGACCCCAACGGCACCATCAACCCCCAGGCCTTTCCTAGCTTGCAGCCCTGGCGTACCCTGAAGGCCGATGGCACCGTCAATGATCTCCGGTTTGCCGGCGATGATAGCTTTTTGGCCAGCGGTGGCAAGCAGCTCCAGATTTGGGATCTGGCGGCCTTGGCGGAGAGCCCGCCGAACACGGCCTGGACCCCGGTCACCCTGGAGGGGCACACCAGTTTTGTCAATCAAATTGCCCTGAGCGACGACAACCAGACCCTGATTAGCGCCTCTGCGGATAGAACCGTGCGCCTCTGGGATGTGGCCTCTCGTTCGCCTAAGGCCGTCTTAACCGGCCACCAAAGCTTTGTGAATGACCTGAGAGTAGATGGCCCCCGCCTGTGGAGTGCCGATGAGGATAGGACCATGGTGGTGTGGAACCTCAACCAGGTAGTGCCAATGCGGAAGATTGAAGGGTTTGATACCGATATTTGGCGTTTTACCGTGCGCCCCAATGGGGACATTGTGACGGTGGGTGGGAACCAACCCTACACTATTCGCCTCTGGCGGCCCGATGGGGCAGTTTTGCCCTGACCGGAGAGGGGGGCCAAAGGCTAACCAGCCACGGCCAACACCTGGCGATGGTTCACATCAAACCGGTCGCCGTGGCTCAGCAGGTGCACCTGTAGGCCGTGGATACTAAGGGGTTCGGTGGGGGCCACATCGGGTTCGTTGGTGTGGGTAATCGCCTGGGCATCGACCACCGTTACCACGCCCTTGCCAATGACGCCAAAACTACCGTCGCGCTCAAATAGGGCACAGGTGTCTTCGTCAATGCCTAGACCCAAGCGATCCGGCTGCATGGCAATGGCGCTCATCAGCCGGGCCATGCGGTTGCGATTGTGAAAGTGCTGGTCCACAATCACGTCGGGTACAAACCCCAGGCCAATGGCCATATCCACCAAGGCCCGGTTGGGGGTTTCGCCACTGCCGCCACCGGCAATCATGTGGTGGCCCATGACGGCGGCCCCGGCGCTGGTGCCACCGAGGGTCATTTCCCCCAGTTGGGCCCGCTGCCGAATCACGTCGATCAGGGGAGTATCGGCCAGCAGGCCGCACAGCCGCACCTGGTCGCCCCCGGTAATGAACACGCCCGTGCAGGGTTCTACCAGGGTTTTCCAGGCTGGATCTTCGCCCTGGGCCCGATCTCGAATGTCCATGACCTCAATGGCTTGAACACCCATCTCCTCAAAAATTTGTTGATAGCGACCGGCGATCGCTACCGGATCCCTAGAAGCGCAGGGAATGATGCCAATATGAGCGGCCGTCCCCCCGGCGCGTTCAAAAAACGTGTGCAGGATTTCCTTGCCGTGGACTTTATCCTCTGCACCGCCAATGGCCAGAATGGCATGTTGCTTGTCAAGGGACATGGGTAATCAACCAAGGGACTCGAAATTGCGACCTGGGCTCCTGTGCTGCATGATAAGAGACATTGCGGATTTTAGAAGCATGCCATTGCGCCAGAGGGTATTGAGGCCATGACCGATAGCATCGACCGGGCACCGCCCCTGAGATTCGATGTGGTAAGCCTGTTCCCAGACTTTTTTACATCTCCTCTCCAGTCGGGTCTAATCGGTAAGGCCCTGACTCGCCGAATCGCAGAAGTCAATATTACCAATCCTCGGGACTTTACGACGGACAAGCACCACCGAGTCGATGATGAGCCCTACGGCGGTGGGGTCGGCATGGTGATGAAACCGGACCCAATTTTTGCCGCCGTTGAGTCCTTACCCCAGCTTCCCCGCCGGCAGGTGATTCTGCTGACTCCCCAGGGCGAACCCATGGGTCAGGCCCTCTTGCACCACCTGGCAGAGGACTGCGATCAGGTGGTGCTGATTTGCGGCCACTACGAAGGGGTGGATGAGCGGGTCAGCCATCTGCTCACTCGGGAGGTTTCCCTGGGGGATTTTGTCCTCACCTGCGGAGAGATTCCGGCCCTGGCTTTGATGAATGGCGTGATTCGCCTTTTGCCGGGCACCGTGGGCAAACCCGATTCCCTCCACCAGGACAGCTTTCAAACGGGCTTGCTCGACTACCCCCATTACACCCGCCCGGCGGAGTTTCGCGGTTGGGCCGTACCGGAGGTGCTGCGCTCTGGCAACCACGAGGCCATCGCCGCCTGGCGGCGACAACAGCAGATCGATCGCACCAAGGCCCGCCGGCCTGACCTCTATGAACGGTGGCTCCAGGAGCCGCGCTGATGCCGTTGGAGCGAGATGGCGCTGACATCAAGGACCACCGATCTCCTTCCTCCTTCGTGAGATGCTCTCTTGCTTCTCCACCAACCTCTTAAGTTGATCGAGCTTTTCTCAACCCATGCAGCGATTTACCCAACTGTTTCAGGCGATTGATGCCACCACCTCAATCAATGAGAAGGTGCGATCGCTGCAGAGCTACTTCCAGCAGGCGGACCCCGCCGACCAGGTCTGGGCCCTGTACCTGCTGCTGGGCAAAACCCGCCGCCGCACGGTCACTTCGCCGGGTTTGCGGGAGGGATTTTTGCAGATTTC
>DVEE01000462.1 GCA_015295885.1 Leptolyngbyaceae cyanobacterium M65_K2018_010 | reverse complement strand
GGGTTGCGGTGCCAGGGTGCCATCGGCTAGGGCCTCTAAATAGCCGTGAATAATGGTGAGGGGAGTCCTGAGTTCGTGGGTGAGGTCACCAATCAGTTCCCGGCGTCGTTGTTCTACCCCTTCTAAATCCGCGGCCATGCGGTTAAAGCTATTGGCCAACCGTTGAATTTCTAAAATTTCGGAAGGGGGAACTCGTTCGGTCAGCTGCCCCGCTGCAAATTGACGGGTAACATCCGCCATTTGATCCAGGGGGCTAATAATGCGGCGAGACACCCAATAACTGAGCCACCCAGCCGCGCCGCCACCGACCAAAATGGCCCACCCCATGCCCCGACTCCAGGCGGCCTCAAAGCCTTTCACCAGTTGGGTGCGTTGCTGCACACTCATGACGCCATTCTGGTAGCGCTGCAGCGAAATGATGAAGAGGCGGGGGGTATACAACCGGCCAATGACCACCAGGGTTAAAATGCCCACCCCCATGACCGCCAGGTGAGAGATAAACAGACGACCGCGCAGGCTCAATTTGGCCATTGTCGCCCTCAGTGGGGGGTGTTTTGTAAGTCGGGCTGTTCCTCTGGCAGGATCGCCCCCTCCACTGGGCAAACTTGCAGACAAATGCCGCAGTCAATGCAGGTGGAAAAATCAATCCAGTACCAATCGGTACCCTTCAGGTTTTTGCCAGGACCGGGGTGAATACAGGCCACGGGACAGGCATCGACGCAGTCGGCAACCCCTTCGCATAGGTTTGTCACAATCGTGTGAGCCACAATCTATCCTCATCCTTGCAGAATTCAACAGTGGGCCTTAGGTGGGGCCTAACACTTTCCTAGCTGCCCTCCCCCCTAGGTGAGGGCTTCGATATGGGGCAATCCATTCGGCTCAATCCAGGCTATGCGGCTGATACAGCGCTGTTGGGCCAGGGTCCGAATGGCTTCCCGAGAGCTGAAAGCCGCCAGATGGACTTCCGCCCTCACCAGGTTAGCGGAAGTTCGCAGGGTTTGCGCGTAGGTGAAGGCCATCGCCGCCGCTTGGGGCGTGGTCGGCACCACCAACCAGTCGCTAGGGGGAATGGTTTCAGGCAGTCGCCCCGTGGGCAGCAGGGCCTGATGTAACCGTTCGGTATCTAGAACAAAGCCAATTCCTGGGAAACTTTTCCCTTCACTCTGGAAGACCCCTAGCAGGTTATCGTAACGCCCGCCTTGGCCCAGCACTTGACAGCCCATTTCTGGGCAGCTAATCACCTCGAAGACGAGACCGGTGTAGTAATCGAAGGTTTGAATCAGGCTTAAATCTAGAATCAGGGGGGGATGGGGAACTCTGGCAGAATCACCGGTGGGTGGGTAGACCTGCCGCAGCAACCCTACCAGGGATTGCAGGCGATCAAGGGCGGCCTGGGCATCGGCCTGCAGGTCAAGCTGGCTCAAGCTTTGCAAGACCGCTTCCGGTTGCCCGCGCAGATCGAGGAGTTCGAGGGCCTGCTGTTTCAGGGTCGCTTCTAGATCCAGGGTTTCGATGGCGACCCGATCGAGATGGGCCAAGGCCCGTCGTACCTGCGGGCGAACGGAGCGGGGGAATGGGGCTAGCAGGGTCTGGGTCAGTTGGGCATCCCCTATCAGTAAGGTCCAGTTGGGCAAGTTCAGACTGGCCAGACAATCGGTCAGTAGCAGTAAGATCTCAGCATCGGCCAGGGGACCCCCAGCCCCTAGCAGCTCGACTCCAGACTGGTAAAACTCTTGCTGGCGATCGCGGCTACCCTGGTGGCTCTGGCGAAACACGTTGGCGTTGTAGTACAGCCGCTGGGGATAGGTGACCCGACTGAGGCGGGTGACGGCGGTACGGGCAATGGAAGCGGTCAGCTCTGGCCTCAGACCCAGGCGCTGTCCCGCCCGTTGGTTCAGTTCTATTACGGCATCCTGATCGATCGCCCCACCGGCCATCAGGGTATCCAACCGCTCGACCGTGGAGGTGATAATCCGGTGATAGCCCCAGCGCTGAAAGACCTGCTCCAGGCGTTCCTCAATCCAATGTTTTTGGGCCACATCCAGGGGCAAAAGGTCGCGGGCTCCGGTGGGAGGCTGGTAAACCATTATTTTTTCTTGCCTCCAAACAGGCCCAAAAAGCCGCCACTGCCTTTGTCGGCGGTCTTCGCTGGGCGGCCAGACTGGCTAGGAGCGGAGGCAGAGTTCTCTAACCGCCCCTGCACCGCCTTGGCCATTTCATCATCGGGCTTGAGGTCCAAAGCCCGTTTGGCGTGGACTCGCGCCATGGTATTCTGCCCGGCTTTTAAGTAAAGACTGGCCAGATAGCTATGGCAACGGGCGCTATTGGGATAGGTTTTCAGGGCCTCACGCATTTCTAGGATGGCCCGGCTAAAGTCGCGATCGCGCTCAAACTCCTGAGCCCGCTTGAAGTAGCTTTCCAAAATGTTGGTTGGGCTGGGACGGGGAGTAGGCTCCGCCGTTGCCACCGTGGTCGGAGTGGGGGGCGGCGCCGTGGTGGGGGCAGGCTTGCCTTTAATGGCCGGGGTAGATCCCTCACTGGTGCGATAGAGGTAGACCAGATTGAGCTCGCTCAGCTGGCCCATCGCCGCCATCACCTGGTCTAGCTGGTCGTACTGGTTCACCGCAATGGCATTCACGGCCTGACGATAGGCCGTATCCACGGGACTAGCTTTGATGAGGGTCTGGGCGGCAGCGGTGATAACCGCCGGGGCAGTTGGAACCTGTCGCAAACTCTGCCCCTTTAGTTTCAAAACGACCTGATACTCGGTAGCCGTTTTTTCCTGGCTCAAGACCTCATAGGCCGGATTCACCCACTTGGAGAGGAGCTCACTGGCCCGCTGGGCCTCAGCCTCTGAAACCGAGGCCATACTATCGGGGTGCAGCCGGCGGGCAATGGCCAGGTAGCGTTTACGCACTGCCCTGGCATCTGCTGAAATGGGTAGGCCCAGCACCGCATGGTGATCGGTGAAATCTAGCTTGAATAGGCCTTGATCGATTTTCATGGTGATTTGGCTCCCTCGCCTCTGTGGGTAGTTAGCACTCTTACTAAGAGTATTCCATCTACCCCAGGGATGCGTATCAGGATGGGGGACGGGTTGACCGCAGTTACGGCCGCTTCAATCGGGGCCGCCAGTTCTCACCGCCAGTTCCTGCCATTCCATGGCAGGACACCTTTGAAGGAGCGGGCCAAGGCGGAGTTGATTCGCAGCGGCCGCTCGCCGGCTGAACTTGACAAGATGCCGCCGTTGCAGGTCGCGCTGCTGTACTCCGCCCTGGTGCCGGAATGCCGGCACCTTCAGAGCGAAAGTGGGTCTGACAGGGGGATGGGAGTGAAGGCCAGGGGCTGCACCTGGCTCAACACCTCTACCATGGCCCGATGAATCAGGCCATTGGTGGCCAATAAACGCCCAGTTTCAATCTCTAAGGGACTACCCTGGTAAGCAGTCACCTGCCCTCCGGCTTCCCGCACTAGGACAATACCCGCGGCAATATCCCAAACCGAAAGCCCCCGCTCCCAGTAACCGTCTAGGCGGCCACAGGCGACATAGGCCAGATCCACCGCCGCCGAACCGCCCCGCCTGACCCCCTGGGTGAGGTGGGTAAACTGACAAAATTCGGCGTAGTTATTGTCCTGGGTTTCTCGACGATCGTAGGCAAATCCAGTAACCAACAAACTCTGAGCCAACTGAGAGGTGGTCGAAACCTGGATGGGCCGGCGGTTAAGGGTAGCCCCCAGGCCCTGGGCAGCGCGAAAGAGTTCCTGGTGAATGGGATTGAAGACCACCCCCAAAATCGGTTCCCCCTCCCAGAGCAAACCGATTGAAACGGCACAACAGGGATACTGGTGCGTGTAATTGGTGGTGCCATCTAGCGGGTCAATTGCCCAGAGAATTGGCGATTGTCGGTTGCCCTGGCGGCCCGACTCCTCAGCTAGGAAGCCATGGTCCTTAGGCAGGTGACGTAGCAAAACAGCCATGACTGCTGCTTCCGCGGCCCGATCCGCCTCAGTCACCAGGTCGCCGGACCGCCCCTTTTCGGCGATCTCAGACAGGTTACCCCAGTATTGCCGCAGCACCTCTCCCCCGGCCAGGGCCGCTTCTGTGGCAATTTCCAACCAGGTCTGCAACGCTTCACTAGAGGGATAGGTCATCACCCGGTACCGGAAAGCAGAGTAGTAGCCTAGTTGGCTTGCCGCCAGCCCCAGACCGTTGACTAATCATCTTCGATGGGAAGCCCAAATCTCACCTTACCCTGACCAAAGTACCGACCGAACTGAAGCTCATACACTTCGTCCTCATCCTGGGTTTCAACCTCCAAGTCACTGCGAGGAAAGCTGACACAGAGCAAAGCATAACCCTGTCGGCGTAGGTCCGGCGATAGCCCCATGGCCTCCGGTTGGGCAACGCTACCGGATAACACCCGCACCGCACAGGTCGTGCAGGCCCCATTGCGACAGGAAAAGGGTAAATCAATCCCCTGGCTCTCGGCCGTCTGGAGAATGTAGCGATCCTCAGGAACCTGAAATCGATAGGTTTGACCGGTATCGCGATGGTGAACAACGATGGTGTGGGTACAGGACATAGAACTGTCTGGGACTGGGGGTCTGGGTGAATTCGACCTCCCCATGCTCTCATGAAAAATTCATCCTGGGCTAAATATGGTAGCCAGACCCGCTTTTTGGTAGGATATCACTTCGGTAGTGTTTGACTACCCCCCTGGAGAGATGGCCGAGTGGTTGAAGGCGCAGCACTGGAAATGCTGTTTAGGGGTAACTCTAACGAGGGTTCGAATCCCTCTCTCTCCGTTAAATCTGGCCATTGCAGATGGATGCATACACTCAGTGATCCGCCTGCAATGGATGACAGATGATTTGGGCATAGCTTTAAATGCTGAAAACTATGCTGTGGTGAAGCTTGAGTTGATCCTGTTCCCGTTTCTAAGTTTTGGCTGCTTGCATTTGTAATTTCATACGCTCCACGCTCAGCAGACCAACCCCCAGGGTAACCATGACAATGCCAAGGATTTGCACACCCTGCAACGGATTATTGATCAGAATCCAGGCCAGCAGAGCCGTTACCACTGGCCCGATCGAGGCAATGATCGAGGCTAGAGCCGCTCCCATAAACCGCACTCCAAAGTTGTTGGCAAGATAGCCGATCAGGGTAAGCGCACCTAGAATAATGCCGCTCACGATAAAGCCAACTCGCTTCTCTGGCTGAACCAATACACCCAAATTAGGTCCCAGGAAAATGAGAATTATTGAGGACAGAACAAAGATGGTAAAGAACTGAATCAGGCTCACGGGAACGGGGTGCAGTTTCTTGAAGCCTAACTGCATAAAAATGAGATAGAGGGCAAAGGCAATTCCTGCCGCGATCGCAGCAGTTACCCCCATTTCTCCCCCAGAGGTGACTTTGTTCACATCAATACTGGGCAGCGCTGTGAAGACTACTCCCAAAGAAATGATGGCCATCACCGCCCATCGTAGGGGAGTGGGACGATCTCCAAACAAGATCCAGGCCAGGGGCACCGTAACCAGTGGATACATAAACAGAATAGTGACGGCAGGCCCAGCCCCAATTTGGCCAATGGCGATATAAATCAACACCTGGGAGAGAAACAGGAAAAAGCCGCTACCCACAACATTGAGCAAGGGACGACGATCGCGAGCAGCCAAAAACTGGCTTAAATCTCGCCAGACAGGAGGATACAGCACCATCGAGACTGCTACCATCAGCGGCAACACCACCAGCATCCGCAACCACAGAATTAACAGCGAATTGCCCAGCACCGGGATATTGATGAACCCACCAATTTCTGGCAGGCCCAGAATAGAACTGGGTTTACCAATGACCCGCACCACCACATTGTGAATCGACAGCGCCACGGTAGAAAACAACGCCAAAATAAAGCCAGCCCAAAAGTTTGTTTCTTTTTTGGGAAACAAACGGGTCAGGGGTTGAGGCACTCCTGGAGCGGGAATAGGGGTGGAAATTACCGGGCTGGAAGCCGATTGAGGAGGATGGGAATGAGGAGCTTGAGGGGAATAGACAGGATGAGTTTGCCCAGCCTGAGCTGATAAAGAGGGGGATGAGGAAAGATCGGGTGGAGAGACACCCGGCCTTGCATGAGGTTGCAGGACAGTCTCACTGAGAGAAGCCTCGTCCTCTCCTGTAGAGTAGGAATAGGCAGAACCGCTGACTGGAGATTGTAAGGCCGTTGTTGAGCCAAAGCTTTCAGCCTGCAACTGCTCCTGGAGTTTACTCACAAGAGCTTGCAAAACGGCCTCCCCCTGCTGTTCCAGGTTATGCATCCGTCCTAGCTGTTGCGATAAGGCACTGTGATAACTATTGAGTTCCTGTTGCAAGCTTCTAAAGGTGGCACTAAATGTCGCATCCAGGGAAGCCAGCATCCGTTGGGCATTGTCACTCTGCAACTGGCTGCTTCCGGGCAATCCAGATCCCATTCCTGCTATTGAGTTGGCTTTTGCCATCTGATTCATTTGCTGCACCATCAAACTTTGCAGATGGTTAGCCAATGCCATTGCCAATTGCTTAGCCCATAACTGTTGTTGGGCGATTTGTTGTTGGGAAAGAGCCGCTGTTCTTTGCGTTTGCAGAGTCTGATGCTGAGCTTTCAATTGCTTTACTTCTTCCGTCAAGTAAGCTTTTTCAGCCTGTAGTTGATTCACTTCCTCAGAAAGTTGGGTTACTAACCCCTCATGCAACCGCCTGAGATCCTGGGTTACGATTTGCAGGAGGCTCTCAACGGTTCGCCCATTCTCACTGGTATTACTAACTGGTCGATTCTCCATTTGTCCCATGAAAGGTTCCTCTAAACCTATCCACCCTGAACTATTCAGCGTTTCACGTCACTTACCCATACCTAGTGTTCCCAAGTAATAATTTGGAAAAAGCTATATCAGCCAGGATATATCCAATTTTTGAGAGTGAGCAGTGAATTTATTGGGTCTTTATTCCAGTTCCGCTTTACGGATAGGGAAAGGAGCCTTTGTAAAGCAGCGGATGGTGGGTGGTAACTGGTGAGTGGGATGGTTTGGTGTTCAAGGAAGCCAATAGGAAAAGAGACGAAAGGTGAGTGCGCCCAGCCCGATCGCCGCTGGAATAGTAGCAATCCAGGTGAGGCCGATCGTTCTTACCGTCTGTAACTCTACCGTTTTCCATGCTTGCGCTAAACCGACTCCCACCACCCCACCGACTAAAGCATGGGACGTAGAGACAGGGAGTCCCGCTTGAGAGGCCAGCAGTGCGGTCGTTGCGGTCGCCAATTCTGCACACATACCACCGCTGGGTTGCAGGGCAATAATATTTTCTCCAACAGTAGTAATGACTCGCTTGCCCCATACTGCCAGCCCTACCACAATTCCCGTTCCACCTAACACTAAGACCCAAAGCGGAATCTGGATGGAGTCGATGGGAACGGTTCCAGTTTGCAGGGTGGCGACGATCGCTGCCAGCGGAGCGATCGCATTTCCCACATCGTTAGACCCATGAGCAAAGGCAACAAAGCAGGCACTCAGAAGTTGGAAGCGGGCGAGGAGAAGTTCGGGTGAGGGAGATAAATTTTGGATTTTGGATTCTGGATTTTGGATTTTCTCGTCCTTTGTCCTTTGTTCTTTGTCCTCTGCCAATGACCCATGACGAATGACCCATGGCGGCTCCCCGTTTGCCTCCCGATTCCCGATTCCCGATCCCTGATCGCCGATCGCTTGCCCCAATTGCCCCCATAAAACAAAGGTCAACCCCACACTGGCGATCGCTCCCATCCCTAACAAAATGGTGTGGGAAGGCAACAGGATGCCCAGGTACTGAGATAAAAAACGTTGGATAGGCTGGCTAAAGCTGGGTAAAACGATCACGCCGAAAATGCTGAACAAGGCGGTACTGAGCCAGGGGATCCATTCTTGCAATTGCTGCAGGGGATGGGGTTGGTCGAGAATGAAGCGCTTGATGATGGTATAAAAGAGAGCCGCGATCGCGCCACTGAGCAGGGGAGTGAGAATCCAGGTGAGGGTGATGGTGCGGATGGATGGCCAATCAACCGCCTCAAATCCCACAGCGGCCCACCCAAAGCCTGCGATCGCGCCGACCACAGCATGGGAGGAGGAGACGGGCAACCCAAAGGCGGTCGCCAGGTTGATCCACAGGCCACTGGCAACCAGGACAGCCAGCATTCCAGTGAGAAAAATCTGGGGCGTTTGCCCAAAGAATTCGGGATTGACAATTTGGGTGACTAGCGTTTCAGAGACATTCTGACCAAAGAGGACGGCTCCTGTGAATTCCAGTACGCCAGCAATGATCAGCGCCTGTCGCAGGGTAACGGCTTTCGACCCCACCGAGGTGCCCATAGAATTGGCGACATCATTAGCACCCAGATTCCAGGCCAGGTAAAACGCCAGCAGGCAAGTCAGAATTAGCATCAAGCAAACGGTTGATAGCGATCGAGCTTAAATTTTGGATGGGCGATTTTGGATTTTAGATGAGTGACGGTGGGATCTAACGTCCTTTTCCTTCGCTCTGTTTGAGTGACCGTAGAGTGCCTGGTTGTAGATGGATTCATTTTCTTGAGCGGACTGGAAGAGATCCACCACAGGGGTCGGATAATCTACCCCCAGGCGCACGCCAAACCGCTTCTGTTCAACAGGAAGCAGTTTCCAGGGTTCATGAACTTTGC
>DVEE01000122.1 GCA_015295885.1 Leptolyngbyaceae cyanobacterium M65_K2018_010 | reverse complement strand
GCGACTACCTGATTGCCCACCCCGCCGCCGCCCAGCAGTACAGCAACCTGAAACGGACTCTGGCAGCCCGCTACCCCAACGACATAGACCGCTACATGGATGGCAAGGATGAGTTGGTGAAAAGTCTGGAAAACCAGGCGCTGGCCTGGCAAGCCTCATGTTCATAGGAATAAAGGAGCAGATTTTTGCCGCCTACTGAGCATCCTGCGCCTGTTGTCTCAGAACTACGATTGGTCTTGTAGCCGTGTGAATTGGTATCCGGAATAAGAGGGGCGGGAATGGCTTCGGGATAGCTGAGTAAAGTATCCGGTGAAAGACTATGGGAAAGAATGGGATGACTTTGGTGAGAGGGAGCAAGCCTTGCTAAAGCGAGAACTACAAATACAAACAGGAAAAGCGGGAGGTACAGATCATGCCCGCTAAGGATTTATACCACGATGCCGTTAAAGCTGCCTTGATCAAAGACGGTTGGCTTATCCTGGCTGACCCATACCGGATTCAGTACAAGGATATTGACCTGTACGCTGATCTGGCAGCTGAACGCCCCATCGCAGCTGAGCGGGAGGGGCAAAAGATTGTGGTTGAGATTAAGAGCTTCGTGGGGCGATCGCCAATGGCCGATTTTCACAATGCCGTTGGTCAATATGCCGTTTATCGCAGCCTGATCCAAGAAACAGAACCCGCCTATCAGCTCTATCTAGCCCTTGACGATATTACCTACGAGAGCTTTTTCACACGCGAAGGCCTTACCTTTATCGTCCGTACCACTCAACTTTTTTTATTGGTTGTGAACATTGATCAACAGGAGATTGTGCGATGGATAAACTAGAAAACTATCGTCAGATCATTCAAAAAATTCTGACTGACTATCAGCACTGGGCAATGGGTGCCAACCAGCCTGGAATTCAGCAGTGTGTTGCCTTTGATGAAAAACACGATCACTATTTCTGGTTTCATGTGGGCTGGGATGACAAGCGGCGAGATTTTGGGGTGGCAGTCTACCTCAAACTTGAACAGGGCAAAATTTGGATTGAAGAAGACTGGACAAACCAGGGCATTGCCAATGATTTATTAGAGGCTGGCATACCTGCCGAAGATATTGTGTTGGGGTTTCAGCATCCAAGTAAGCGTCCCCTTACAGAATTTGCGATCTCCTAGCCCATGACCTCAAAGCCACTCAACCGTTAGGCTGATACTCACAGCGGAAACCCCACCGTAAACAAGCCCCTGTTTGCCCCCTGACAAGCCCCCAACACCCACTGTCCGGCCAGGCGAACAAAATGACAAAACCCCCCAGCCGTTATGGCCGGGGGGGGAAGTAGAGGTCGAGGTTGAAGATTGAAGGAATAGCCGTCCCTAACGGGTGTAACGACGCCCCAGGAAGGTCAGCTCTTCGCCTAAGCTGGGGCCCTGGGCTACACGGCCCTGTTTAACCATGGACTTACGGCCCAGGAAGGAAAGGGTTTGTTGGGTTTCAGTGATTTCGACGGTAGGGGTAGAGGGCGTATAGGATTTGCCAAGGAAAGAGAGTTGCATAACGAGGGATCCTTAAAGGGTGAGGGTTTTGGGTAGGTGAGCGGTGGTCGCTCTTGATGGTTCTAGTATCCGAATTTGGACTTCAGGTTTGTTGGGGAAAATTCAGGTCTTGGGCATCCCAAGTTGAGGAGCTAGGGCCTAAACTGGGTTGCGACCTACCCTGGAAAAACAGGGCCCCGAACCAACTTCGTCCTGGGTGAGGCGGTTAATCTTCGGTAAGCAGGTTGGGTGGCATCGGTTGGGATTCGGGCTTACCCAGCAGATTCCGATTTTCCAGCATCTTTAACTGAATGGCCTGCTGGCGTTGGATGCGAGTGGTGGTGGTAGTAGGGCTGGTAGAAGGGTGGGTCATGGAGGCCTCCTAGGAGAATTGACGGCTATTCAGATCTCTAGTGCCAAGATCTGGTCTGCAAATAAGCTAAGGAGAATACCGGCCTGATAGTAGGGGCTTGGGTTAGCTACCCCGAAAGGCGGGATGGCGGCGACCGCTGGTGCGGCTGCGCTGCAATTGCAAAAATTGTCTGCCATTCACTGCGACTTCACCGGGGCGGGGCTTATAGGTCAAAGGCTGATTGCCACTGGGCTGACTGCT
>DVEE01000270.1 GCA_015295885.1 Leptolyngbyaceae cyanobacterium M65_K2018_010 | reverse complement strand
ACTGGCTCTTCAAACGATTGACCAGGGTCATGACATTGTCGTAGCTGGAAAATGCGCCCACCTGTACCCCCCATCCGGTACGGGGAACCTGTTGTACATTGACCTCGAATATATTCCCGGGAGTTCCTGTTGCAGCCGTTCAATGTCCGCCGCTGTCTGCACAAAGGAGTAGCCAACGATATCGGCGTGGAGGGCGACAAAGTCTAAGTCTTGCAGGTCTTTTTCCGTCAGGGGACTGAGGGGCAGGACTGTGTTTGGAAAATTCAACCCCTTTTCGGGTCGCAGCTTCACCCCCTTGGGGCGGGCATGGGTGACCTGCAGCAGGATTCCTTCTGGCCCAGTGGCAACAGGGTAATGGGTATCGATAACCTGAGTGCGAAGTTTGCCATCGTCGATGTAGACGGGCGTGCCCACGGTCAGCAGATCCAGGATCTCAGGCACTGTACAGCTGGTTTGAATAGGTTCGCCCGGAGGGGATTCTCCCGCCTGGGCCAGGCTCGGTGGATTGGGCAACGGGGCTTGCCGCCATAGCACCATAGAGTCACCGCGAAACAGGCGGGCCTTGCCGGTGGGAGCGAACACTGGCCCGGTGCGAATTTTGGGGCCGCCTAAATCCATCATGACTTTACAGCGGTGGCCAGTGTCCTGTTCGGCTCGGCGTACCTGGGCAATCATGGCCTGCCAGGTGGCGGGGGTGTCGTGGGCGCAGTTGATACGCACGCAGTTGGCCCCTCGCCGTAGCATTTCCCTGACTAGGGCATCATCGGTGGCGGCCTGGGTGGGCAGAGTCACCATGATTCTGACTCGACGGGAGGGTGAGGCTGGCCCAAACAGGACTTCGGTGTTTTGGCGCAGCAGGTGATTCCCCTCAAAGAACGACTCAATCGGTGGCCGGTTTTGCGCGGCTGGATCGGCACCACAAATTACCGCCAGGGTGGCGATGACTGCATCCAGGTTGGGCATAACCCGGGCCTCTATGCGGCCCAGGGAAGATAAACCCCAGGGCATCAGCTTGGCCTGCAAAAACCGCAAATCATGACGTCTGAGGGCAAGGTACTGGGCCAGGTTGAGGGCGCTGGGCAGAAATTCAGGGCGCTGAATATGCGATCGCCAGGCTTCGAAGGTGGCTTGCCCCTCCTGGTCAACGGTGTGGCGCAGGTCTTGCAACGCTAGAAGTAGATCCTGCGGATCGGAAAAATTAAGTGCTTCCGGTTTGGCTGCCGTAGTTGAGCTGGTCATCGCGGGCCTCCTGCATCGCGGGCCATCCACCATGCACCGTTAACCACAGGCGTGATTTCTGGCCTCTAACTTGATTATCCGGCAATTAGCCAGGGCCGGAGCTTAAACTCTGCTTAAGAGCAGGTGGATGGCAAAGGCAGACGGCCCACAGATGAATAAAATGAGTGGCTGGCCAGGTCAGCTGTACCTGCTGTTGCCAAGACTCAAGTCGTCAGGGATGTTGGTCCCCAGGTTGCCGACAAGGTGAAGCCGGTTCCGGCCCAGACTGTAACTGGCTTTCCCAGTCCTCCAGGGCTTGACAGGTGCCCACCTGCCAGGATTACTCCACCGTTCTAGCAATCCACTGGCCCAAGGGCAGCCCTGGAAAGGTTGGACTCCCGGTAACCGCACGGTACTGGTTCATCGGCCAGATCTAGGGGTGGGTCATCGGGTGCCAAACGGCAACGGCCAATTATGGCTTGATAGTTAGCAATGTAGAAACTGGCATCGGGCTCCCCAGCAGATCCGATCCCCGTTACCTGGCTACCGCAGCCCACGGATGCGGCAAGTATTGTCGTAAAGACTTTGGGCAAATCCATCGAGCCGTTGGGACAGCTTTTCATCCAGGAATTTACCCTGGGCATCAAAGGCTTGCCAGGCCTGACCAATGGCCACCTGCTCTGGAATCACCCAGGTATGCACCCAGCGCAGAATGGTGCGCAGGTCGTTCAGAGCATTACTATTCGATTGCCCTCCGAGAATGCTGATCATCCCAGCCACCTTACCGGCTAGCTGATCAAAGCTCATGAGGTCTAGGGCGTTTTTGAGAACACCGCTAACGCTGCCATGGTACTCCGGGGTAACCAGGACCATGCCATCGGCTTGGTCAAAGGCCTGGCGCAGGCGATCGA
>DVEE01000086.1 GCA_015295885.1 Leptolyngbyaceae cyanobacterium M65_K2018_010 | reverse complement strand
CGGCCCGACGGGCCGCGGCGATGCCCCCAGAACCACCACCAATCACAAATAGGTCAAAGTCGTAGGCCATAGTCTTTACTCTTGGTTTGTTGTTTCTAGTCTATCGAGGAGTGGGAGGCTAGCCGGGCTAGTTAGGCACAATTTCAGTGACGACCGGGCCGCCATCAACCACAAAGATCTGATCCTTGAGGCGGCCAACGCCCCGTTCTCCGGTTAAATTCAGGTTTGGGTTAATCTGTCGGTAGTTTACCCGCCCCGTCGCCACCAGGGTCTCTTCTTTGACACTCCAGGTCAGCTGGTCGGTGGTCAATCGTGATTGGTTTTGTTCGCCGGTGGCGACCACCTGATCGGTTAGGGTAATTACCTGGTTAGCCAAGTTCATGGATCCTTGACGGGCGGTGACGGTGAGCTGGGCCTGAGGATGGGTCACGGTCAGGGGCTGGTTGACATTGACCTGTTGATCAGAGACCCGCCACTCCATGGCCTCGGTGGCTAAATTTAAGGGCAGTTCCAGCATTTGCATGGTAACAGAGCCCTTTAGGGTGGCCACCTTTTCGGCTAGGTTGACACTACCCTGTTGGCCCACCACCACATCGGAGATCCGATTAGCCTTGAACTGTTCAACCCGCAGGGGTTGGCTACTATCAATCCGTTCCTCGGCCCAGAACCAGAGCAACTGCTGCGCCTGTAGCTTTAGCCAGGGCTCGGTCTGGGGATTTTTGACCACGGTGTTAGCCACCACATTGCCCTCCAATTCCATGCGATTTTCGCGGTTGTAGACCCGCGCTTCATCGGCCGCTGCCCGCAGTTGAGGATGGCTGCCGGTAATCTGCTGGCGCATGATCAACACATCCTCCTGGGGCCGCCACTCCAGCTCATGGCCGCGCAAAATCGAGCCATTTTTCCGCCCCGTCGCCACAATGTTGCCGCGCAGGAAAATGACATTGCCATTTTCACGGATCTCCCCGGTCTCGGCGGTGACGTCGTAGATCGCTTCGCCATCCTGAAACAGTTGGCTTTCAGGACGTTTAATGACTGCCACCTGCTGGTTGGGGCTATAGGTAACCTCCTCCGCCTCCACTCGCCACAGCAATTGACCCTGGTCATCGGGCTGCTCTAGGGTGACATTGCGCAGGGTGAGGCCGGGTTCGGTCTCGGCGGGGACCTCTTCAGCGGTGCGATTGGGGTTGAAGCGATCCAGCGGTAGGACCACGTAAAGGACCAGGGCGATCAGGGCAGCCAGACCCCCTAGGATGGCTACTTTTTTGGTCTGTGCCATAGGGATGCGAGATCAAGGGGCCGCTGCCTATCTTACCCTTCGGTGGATAACTCCTCTGGGGTACTCAAGCCCGTTAGGGGACGATAGGTGTAGTTATGCTGGGGAGTGCGGGAATTTTTCTTGATGTCATCTTTGACCAGTTCCAGATCAATGTAGCGATCGGCTACGTTGATCAGACTATCGCTGGTCATGGATCGCAGGCTGACCACCTCTATGCGGGCACCTCGATAGCTGGCGGCATCGGCGGCGTAGGCCAAATCGCCATCCCCACTGACTAATACGGCGGTGTCGTAGTAGTCCACCAGGGCCACCAAATCCACAGCAATTTCCACATCTAGATTAGCTTTTTTGGAGCCATCGGGTAGCTGCACTAAATCCTTGGCAATTACCCGGTAGCCGTTGCGCCGCATCCACAGCAAAAAGCCCTGCTGCTTTTCGTTGCTGCGATCCACACCAGTATAGAAAAACGATCGGAATAGCCGGGATCCGGAAGTTAGCTTGCAAAGCAACTTGGTATAATCGATCTCTATGCCTAGCTGCAGGGCCGCATAAAACAGATTTGAGCCATCAATAAAAATGGCCACCCGGCCCCGATTGTCGAGGACTTGTTCGGGGGTAAAAATGGCATCCTCACCGAGGAGGGAATGGGTGTCTAGCATGGGATTGTGATCCAGGTCTATTAAATTGCTTTGAGGTAAAAAAGAATTTTATGGGGGGCTCAAACAACGACACGGCCTGACAATCTTTAGGCCCTGGCCTAAGCCAAGGTGGTAGGCAGCTCAAGACGTTGAAAAACAGGTTTGGCAGCTCCTAGGATCTGGCCTGAGGGAAGGGCCCCCCAAGCGCTGTGATCTTTATAGCTGAGCGATTCTCCTATGGTTTTTGGGTTGAAATCAACGGCGTAGCCTAACTGCTGATAAATATCGGTGCTGAGCCCCGGAATTACTGGCGAAATCAGGTAGGCGGCTAACCGCACGGATTCCAGCACAGTATATAAAACGCTTTCGGTTTCCGTTTGTTTTCCTTGCTTAAAAAGGGTCCAGGGTGCCGCTTCGTCGAGGTATTTATTGCTGGCTTGCACCAGTCTTAGAATGGCCTGGCAGGCCTGGCTAAAGCTAAGCTGGGTGTAGGCTTCTGCAACCTCGGCCCCCAGGGATTGCCCCAGAGCCTGCAGCGGATGATCTTCACCGAGATGGTTTAAGTCAACCAGCGGTACCTTTCCTCCACAATAGCGCGCCACCATGTTGACTGTGCGGTTTAGTAGATTGCCCAGGTCGTTGGCCAGATCGGCATTCAGCACATTGACAAAGCGGGTTTCGTTAAAATCGCCATCTTTGCCAAACTCAATTTCCTTGAGGAAGTAGTAGCGCACAGCATCAGCGCCATAGGTTTCAACTAGGGCAAAGGGGTCGAGGGTATTACCCAGGCTTTTGCCCATTTTTTGCCCGTCTTTGGTTAAAAATCCATGGCCAAAGACCTGACCTGGCACCGGTAAACCCGCGGACATCAGCATGGCGGGCCAGTACACCGCATGGAACCGTAAAATATCTTTACCAATGAGGTGAATATTGATGGGCCACCACCGGGCGATCGCCCGTTCCAAACTGGGTGGTTCATCGGGATCCTGCAGGGCGGTGACGTAACCCAGCAGCGCGTCAAACCAGACATAGAGGGTTTGGTCTGGATCCGTAGGAACTGGGAAGCCCCAGTCGAGATTGACCCGAGAGATGGAGAAATCCTGCAGACCCCGTTTTACAAAACTGAGTACCTCATTGCGGCGAGTGTCGGGTTGAATAAACTGGGGCCGTTCAGCGTAGAGGTGTTCAAGGGCAGTCTGGTATTTAGACAGGCGAAAGAAATAATTCTGTTCGTCGCGCCATTCCACAGGTTTATTGGTGTGAATGGGGCAACGGTGTTCGGGCAATAGGTCTCGTTCTTCTTTGAATTCCTCGCAGGAGACGCAATACCAGCCCTGCTGTTGGCCTTTGTAGATGTCTCCCTGGTCCCACACGCGCTGGAAAAATTCCTTGACGATCACCTGGTGGCGAGGGTCAGTGGTACGGCTAAAGCGATCGTAGGCGATGTTGAGCTGATGCCAGAGGCGTTCGAACCCGGCGGCAATTTCATCGCAATGGGCCTGGGGGACTAAGCCCCGTTCCTGGGCAGTGCGCAGAATTTTTTGGCCGTGTTCATCGGTGCCGGTAATCATCAGCACCGGATAGCCTGCTAGCCGATAGAACCTGGCCACCACATCGGCGGCAATGGTGGTGTAAGCACTGCCGATGTGGGGAAGATCGTTGACGTAGTACAACGGGGTGGTAATGGCAAAGGTAGCCCTATCGGCTGGATTGAAAGTCATAGAGAGCGATTGGAACAAGAAGGCGGGATGACGGCCAAGCCTAATCCAGGTCGTTCATGCCCCTCGGGCTTGGCTCCGGCAGGGTGGATCCGGTCAGCGACAAGTCATTTTAACGAACCATGGGGGCGGTGGATCCTGGGGTTAAAGTCCCCTTCCGGGCCGCACTCCCTCTGTTAGGCATCTACCTCGCTGTCTCGCAGTAGGCACATGATCCCAGGTAAAGTCCCCTTCCGGGCCGCACTCCCTCTGTTAGGCTACCGCGCCAGGGCCAAAACCTCTGAGATAGCCTGGATATTTTAACCATTGTCAGGCTGCAGGGCGAAAAGCCAGGGACAGTTGACCAATGCCGCTAGAATGAAACTGTCAAAGCCCTTCATATTTTGTTACAACAAGAAAAACCGCAACCGGGTACTGATCTCATGTTCGGCAGCTCTACGGGAATGCAGTCAAAGACCACCCAAGACTTTGGCGAACGGATGATCAACTCCGTGGTCACCCAGTCGCTGCGCCATCTGTTTAGCCGCAGCGATTTTATCCAGGTGGAGGTGCGCTGCTCGCCCCCCAGCAAGTTGCTGCAGGGTACGGTAGACAGTTTTCGCATGGAGGGGCGGGGGCTGGTCATCCGGCAGGAATTTGAAACCGCCGAAATGATGTTTGAAACCGATGCGGTGGCCATTGACATGGCCGCGGCCCTGCGGGGCAAAATTCGCCTGCGCCAACCCACCCAGGCAATCGCCCAGGTGGTGCTGACCGAAGCGGCCATTAATCGGGCTTTTCAGGCCCCGCTGGTGCGACAACATCTGGAGGGCGTTACCGATGAGGCCCTAATCAACCTCTCTGGAGGGGAGCCAGTTACCTTTCGGGATGTATCCATTACTCTGCAACCCCAACAGCAGGTGCTCATCACCGCCAAGACCGATTTACCCAATCGCCAGGATGTGCCCCTGCAGTTGACCGCCCAAATTGCGGTAGAAAAACGACGGCGGATTATTTTTGCCCAACCAGAGTTTTTGACGGAGGGGATTCCCGACTCGGTTAGGTCTCTCTCGGCTCGTTTGACCGAGGGGTTGGCCTCGGTACTCAACCGCATGGTGGATTTAGAACGCTTTAACCTGGACGGCGTAATTTTGCGGATTAACCGGTTGGAAACCCAGGGGCAGCAGCTGGTGTTTAGTGGCTATGCCCAGATTGAGCATTTTCCAGGGGCAATTTAGCCAATGCCTACCCCCAGGATAGCTCTGCGGAGATCACTGGGCTAAGATGACCAGACAGTTTGTTTTTTATTCTGCTGCGATTTTTTCTTCCCTAGGCCGGGCCGCGCCATCGATGGATAGGGGCAAGGGGTTAGGCTAGGGAAGTCCCTGTGACGCTTGCTGTTGTTGCCTTTGTTGGTTATCGTTGCCATGGCCACTGCCCCGATTATCACCATCCCCGAGGACTTTGCCCCAGCTCCCCTGGACCCCTGGGATCCCTTGCCCAGCCGGCGCCCCCTGCTGCTGGTAGGGCATGGCAGCCGGGATACCGAAGGGCGCGATCGCCTGTTAGAGTTTGCCGCCACCTACCAAGCCCTGGATACCAGTCGCCCGGTGATTCCTTGTTTTTTAGAGTTGAGCGAACCGACCATTCAGGAGGGGGTGGATCGGTGCGTGGAGCGGGGTTTTACGGATATTTCGGTGCTGCCAGTGTTGCTGTTTGCGGCTCGCCACAACAAATTTGATGTCACCCAAGCGTTGGATCGGGCCCGTCAGCGCCATCCCCAGGTACGCTTTCACTATGGGCGCCACTTTGGCATTACCCCAGAGATCATTCGCCTCTGGCAAGAACGCCTGGAAATCCTGGACAACCCCCAGTTCAACCCCCACGGCATTGCCCGGGAAGACACCGTACTGCTGTTTGTTGGTCGGGGGGCCAGCGACCCCGATGCCAATGGCGATGTTTATAAATTGGCCCGTATTCTCTGGGAGGGCAGCCGTTATAAAACCGTAGAGATTTGCTTTATCGGCATTACCCATCCCCGCCTGGAAGAGGGCTTTCGTCGCGCCCGCCTGTACGACCCTAAGCGGATTATTGTCTTGCCCTACTTTTTGTTTACCGGGGTGCTAGTCAAAAAAATTATTGACATTACCCGCCAGCAGCAGGCCGCCCACCCCAGCGTGGCGGTGGCCTACCTGCCCGAGATGGGCCACCATAGCCGGCTGATGCAGATTCTGCGCGATCGGGAGGTGGAAACTCACCTTGGCCAGGTGCAGATGAACTGTGAAATGTGTAAGTTTCGGCTGGCAGCCGGCCCAAGTCATGGCCATGCTCACGATCCCGTTCATTCTCACAGTCATACCCACGACCATCCCCATGGCCATGACCACCATTCCCATGATCACCACCATCATGGGGATCCAGTGGACCTGTTCCCAAAACCCGAAGACTACCATCAGCGAGCTTGGCAGGTGCCCTAGCCTGCATGATCCATGGGGCTATCCAGAGGCACGGCACGAGACTGATACGCTTGCACTAAATCAGGGGAGATGCCGCGAGGAATACCGAACCCTCGAATTGACTCCTAATCCAGCACAGCTTGCCCTTTGCAAACCCAAACAACCCGAACCCGGTACTTTGACCTAGCCCCATTTAGCGATACTCTGATGGGAGTCCTTGGGAGCCGCAACTTCTCCCCTAGGGATTAGCGATTGCGGATTGCCGGCTGAGCTATTGCCCAGTTGGCCCCAGACTTTGCCTAGTTAGGCAGATTAGACACAGTAAGGAGTGGTTGGGTAGTGACTAGACAGCGTGGCGTGACCATCTGGTTGACTGGCCTGAGTGGGGCCGGCAAATCAACCATTGCCAGAGCCTTAGAAGCTAAACTGCGGGAACAGGGTTATGCCCTAGAGGTTTTGGATGGCGACATTGTCCGCACAAATTTAACCAAGGGCCTAGGGTTTAGCCGGGAAGACCGGGATGAAAATATTCGCCGGATTGGTTTTGTATCGCACCTGTTAACCCGTAACGGGGTGATTGTGCTGGTATCGGCCATTTCTCCCTACCGTGAGGTGCGGGACGAGGTGCGCGAGCGGATCGATGACTTTGTGGAAGTCTATGTCGATGCCCCCCTCGCTGTGTGCGAGAGTCGGGACGTTAAAGGGCTGTACAAAAAGGCTAGGGCTGGGGAAATTAAGCAATTTACCGGCATCGATGATCCCTACGAAGCGCCCTTGAACCCTGAGGTCCATTGCCGCACCGACCAGGAAACCCTGGAGGAAAGTGTAGCCAAGGTGCTGAGCAAGCTGGCCGCCCTGGGCTATATTGATTTACCGGCAGCGGTTGCCTGAGTTTTTCCCGCTAGCATAACCTTCCTGCGCTTCCGCCAGAGACCAGGTCATCCCCTAAAGCGCCCAGCCTAACTGGTCTAGGACTGTTCTCTGGCGCACGTAGCTCATTAGGTAATCATGGACTAATTGGTACCGGTCTACGGGAATACCGGGAATTAAAAACACCAGCCCTGAACCGACCAGGACTTCCAACACCAGTTCTAGCTGGTCAACGGCATAGGGGGTGCCCCGCAGGGTCAATTCCTCCTCCAAATCTTCTCGGCTTTTCTGGGGGCGATAGAGGCGTTTTTCCCGATCAACGTCGGTAAGCAGGTAGAGAATTCCCTGGGCCAGCAGGGAATTCTCTAGGCCGCAGTCGTACACCACAACGTTTAGAAAACGCTGTACTAGGGTTTCCTTGGGATTAGGGCCCAGTTTCTCATAGGCGGCCAGGGTATCAATGTCATCCCGCTGGAGTTGAGCCCCAACCACCTGCAATTCAATCGGTCGCACCTGATGCGCGATCGCCAGATCTGCCACTAGCTGGTCTAGCAGAGCCTCTTCTAAGTAGAAATGGGCCTCTTGAGTAAGGCGGCGAATTAGCGCTTTGGCATCTTCAGGCTGGAAGTTGCCCAGGTAGTAGCGGTGATCCCGACTCAAAATATCGTTGTTGAGAATATCTAGATCAAACCCCCGTTCCAGTTCTAACAGGTAGTGCAGGTAGTCCTCTCGCAGGGCCAGCACAACCTTAAGGTAGGGGGTTTTCAGGCAATCGACCAAAAAGGCGTAGAAGTCGTAGCGCTGATTCAGTTCGGGGAAATCCGCAAAAAATTCCTCAAACTGGTCAAAAATTAGCACTATCTGCAGATAACTCCGCTGGGTAGCCGTCTTCAGCCGATGGAGCAGGGCTAGGCCATTCAGATCAGCCGGGGGCAGGGGCTCTGGTTCCCAATCCAGCCTTTGCTGAAGGGCAGCGGTCAGAGCTTGATGAATCGTATAGGACCAGTCTCGGTAGCCCTTAACCAGGACCGGCAGGGTCGCCCGCCCCTCTGGGAAAGACTTCCCCAGGGCAGGAATCAAGCCACCATAGAGGATAGAACTTTTCCCCACCCCCGATGGCCCGTGGATGGTAATCAGGGGATAGCGAGGTTGTTCTAGCCGCGCCCTCAGGGCTTCTACATCCTGCTGGCGTCCAGAGGCCTCAATTTCGGTGGTCAGGACCACCGGATCGGCTTCTCCAGCGATCGTTGCCGTAGCCGCCGCATGGGGTTGGATGGGGCCAGCCCCAATAAAGGCTCGTAGTTTAAACTGTGTATCGATCTGTCGTTGCTCCAGCTTGACCTGGAAGGCGGCCCGATAGTCTTTTTGGCTGTAGTACTGCTGGCGTAGGATCTCCAGGATCCGCCGATAGAGGGTCAGATCCTTCTGGGGCTGGGTTTGTCGGCGCGCTTCTGCCAGCAGGTCGATGGCCGTAGCACCTTGGCCTAGGGCAATCTGTACCTGGGCTAACAGGTAGAAGTACCAACCCCGTTGGTAATGGGTGGCCACCATGAGGCCATCGTGATCAACAACGGGGCGATGGCCCTCTACCGCATCAGCAATTTTTAGAATGTCTAGGGCTCGTTCCGCCTCATCCTGAGCCCGTTGCAGATTCCCCCTAGCCAAAGCGACCTCGGCTAAATAACCGTGATCGCGGGCCAGGCGGGCAGGGTCGCGGCGATGTAGGGTTAACCCTTCCTGGGCCAGGGCTTCCAGGCCGGACCAATCCTCTAGCTTCTGTTTCACTTCTGCCAGGGGGTGAAGGAATTTTCCCACTAATTCAGGCTGTTGATCAGTGCGGAAAATATCCAGGCAGGCGGCAAAACAGTCTTGGGCCTTGGTCAGCAGTTGCCGGTAGACCATGCGCTGGACCGCGGCCCAACTGCGCCAGGTCACCCCCAGGTAAAAATAGAGAACCGCTTGTTTCTGACGGTTCGAAGGAGCCGGGGGAGAGACCATCCGGGCGTAGGGATCGGCAAGGGAGGCTGGGGGATGGCCAGGGGGCCCAGGGGTGGAGGGCTCGGTCAGGGCCAACGGCTGAGCAGTCAGCCCACCCTGAGACCGATCCCTTTCAGCCTGCTCTTGCCAGTAGGTCAAGCTCTGGTCGAAGTAGAATCGAGCCAGATCAAGGTCGCTGCGGCTGAGGGCATCGCGGCCCTGGAGAAAGTTAAGGCTGGCCTGCAGCTCATAGTCTAGGGCTTGGTGGGCTTGGGCCAGATCGGCCAGGGCAAATTCCAACTCGGTGCGCAGGGGAGAGCCAGGTTGGTAGGTAGGGGTCTGATCGGGGTAGGGGCTGTCGTCACCCAAGGAAAGCATGGTGTAAAAGAGCTGATTGGCATTTTGGTGGAGGGAATCAATCAGCTCCCCAGGCGGGTATTCAAAGTGAATGGGGGCGCTAGCGAAGCTTTTGAAGTCGGGGGCGTAGCGGTTCAGCAGATGGAGAATATGATCATTGACCCAGAGCACCAGGGGGTGGGGAAAATGCTTGGGAAATTCGTCCCGGCCCAGGTTGGTGGCTTTAAACAGGGCTTCTAATTCCTGAACAGCGGCGAGTCCCGTCACCAGCACCGCCTGTTGGGTGGCAGGGGTGACGGCAAGCTCCAAGGTGTGGCGCAGATTCCTAACCTGGGTCGGCAACGGGACGACCAGGACAGCTTCAGTGTTCTGCAGGTAATCGACCAGAATGGTCTGCAAGCGCAGATAGTTGCAACGGGCTAGGACTAGGGAAAACCGGTTGGGACGGAGGCTGATCGCACGCCTGAGTTCGGCCAGGGCGGCTTGGTTGTGAGCCATAATTTGGGCCCCAGAGGAGGGGGCATTCATGGCTGTAGATGCTGGGTTCGCCAGCTTTGATAGCGCTCGGTTTCAGCTAAGAGGGGATTAATTCCAAACCATCGCCCCTGGGCATCCCGGTATTCGTACAAAAAGAGGCTGCGGACCAGAATATTGTAGTCCTCGTCCCCCTGCACATCTTGGCGGGAAACGGCCTGGAGCAAGAGTTGCCATTCTCGATCACTCACCAAGCCCATGAGGCTATCGCGCTCATTGCGAATCACCGCCTCCAGGGTTGAGCGTTGAAAGGGCGGATCCTGTTTACGCAGACAACCATCGAGTAGGCGGATCAGGTTGCGCATATGCCCCCCACTAACCGCGCAGAGGCGATCGAGGGTAGCTAGACTATCAAAGACTTCCTCGACCTGGTCAAGGCGTTGGTTGACATTCAGGTCCGGAAAGGCCCGGATCAGAACCATTTGTTGCAGTAACGATAATCCTACCGGGTTAGGGTGGCCGTGGCGATCCTGAACCGGCACCATGGGTAGAACCAGAGGGTTGGTGCCAAAGCGGTTCGAGAGCCGAATCAAGTCATTGGAAAACATCAGCTCTAGGGGAATGGTGTAGACCAGGTGGCAGTCGAGTTGTTTGAGCTGCTCACCCCGATCCACAAACAGGTATTCCGACTGGAGGCGGCCCTGGGCACGGGGAGTACTGTCGATGCGATCGAGGTTATCCATAATCACGACCAGGCGGTTTTTTCCCTGCTGCTGAAGCATCTGATTCGCTGGACCGAGCAGTTCCTGATTGATCGCGGTAATGATGTTTTTAGTCCGAGGCTCGAGATATTGCCGCAGTTGACTGCGCATGTCAGGGCTTTGCTTGGCGGAGGCGGTAATACTGGCGATGCCGGCGGAAAAACTGACCTGGGAAATTTCCATAGGAGTGCGCAGGGTTTCGCTCAGGTTTTGAAACAGGTTTTGCAGGTAGGTCGGTTGGGCAACAATGCCAATGGTTTCCAGGTATTCGCTAATGTTGTGGGCAATGCTGAGTAAAATATCGGAGATCTCGACATCGGCCATTTCCAGGTCGCGATCGGACTCAAAGTAAACTACTTCGTAGTTACGCCGAGCCAAGGTATTTTTGAGGCGAAAGAGTTCCGTAGACTTGCCACAACCAATGTGGCCGGTAAACAGTTGGGTAGTGGGTCGATTCCGGGCTAGGCGAGCAATTTTTCGTTCTAATTCCTGGACAATATCGCCACCCCGCACCGGGGAAAAATCGATGTAGTAGCGCCTGTCCCGTAGGGGTTCGGTGGGGTCACAGGCATCATAGAATTGCTGGAGGTTGAGCATGGAGAGGGGAAAGGGCTGGGCCTATGGCTGTCATAGCGCTGGCCCTATTGTAGTGCACCCCAAAAGGACAAAAATTAACCTTGCCAGCCATGCAGGCGGTGGTCCACAGCCCAGATCGACTATGCTAAGCATAGCTTTCTCTGTTCCTAAAGTGCCGGGTTCTTCTTGCCGCTCGGCTAATTCCTTGAGGCCGCGATAGAGGGTGAGTAACGACTGTCTCTCAGGCAAACGGCTGGTTTTTTCTGGCCTATCAGTTAGTCATCACGCTACCAATCAGGCTTTCTATAATGCTCTCATTAGATGCTAGGGTCTCAACCGGGAGTCGTCATCATGGTTCAAACTAACCCTCCGCAGCCTGCCAAGGTTACGCTGCCAACCATGTACGACCTGCCCAGTGAAAGTCCTGAGGAACCCGGTTTGCCCGATGAGTTTCACCTGCTTCAGCCAGAACTGCTGCGGCTCACCTTCCGGCCGCCGAATTATTCTGCTGACAACGTTTTTTCGGCCAGCGATCTCAATCTCTACTACGACTCTAGCCATGTGCAGTGGTATAAACGCCCAGACTGGTTCGGCGTCGTGGGGGTACCTCGTCTCTACGAGCAGCGGGATCTACGACTGAGCTATGTCATTTGGCAGGAGGGGGTCACCCCTCTGGTGGTGGTAGAACTCATCTCTCCCGGGACCGAAGCCGAGGACCTGGGCCAAACCCTCCGTGACGCCAGCAAACCGCCGAATAAATGGACAGTCTACGAGCAAATTTTACGGATCCCCTACTACATCGTATTTAATCGATATACCAACGAGTTACAGCCCTTTGGCCTGATGATGACCCGCTACCATCCTTTGCCCCCAGAAGGCAGGGGCATTTGGCTAGAGGCGGCGGAACTAGGTCTGGGCCTGTGGGAAGGGAGCTACCAGGGTATCCATCGCCTGTGGCTGCGCTGGTACGATCGCGATCAAAACTGGGTACTGACCCCAGCAGAACAGGAGGCTCAACGGGCAGAACAGGAAGCCCAACGGGCAGAACAGGAGGCTCAACGGGCAGAACAGGAGGCTCAACGGGCAGAACAGGAAGCCCAACGGGCAGAACGTTTAGCCGCCCAGCTCAGGGCTTTAGGGATCGAACCAGAAGCTTAATGGTTTATATTTTTGCAAATCTAATGATCTGATCGGCGCTAGCCCAGGGTTGGCTGGGGGGAGTTCTGATTGTGAACCTGAGTTGGCAGCCGGTCACAGCGTGGTCAGATGCCTAGGTAGAAGTCTATCCAGGACCAACTTGCCTCTGGGGTAGCCCCTAGGGTGGGGTTAACCTAGGCAACTTGAGGCTGGCATGCCTGGAGCAACCGACCTATCTGGGGCGATAGAACGGGTCGAAACGGCGTGAACTAAAGAGGAGGATTAAAAATCGACCCCCCGTTTGAGGTCAATGCCTTTTTCGGCATAGTGCTTATGGTTAAACACCTCGGAGTGGTTACTGGCCAGTTCAAAGTAAGCGGGAGGATGTTTGCACCGCCCGGTGATGATCACCTCGGTGCCCTTGGGCTTACGCAGTAATGCTTGGACGATGGGCTCCTCGGGGAGCAGTTCTAGATCTACGGTGGGGTTGAGTTCGTCGAGAATAATAGTTTTGTAGAGACCGGAGGCGATCGCTGTACGGGCAATTTCCCATCCCCGCTCAGCTTCTACGTAATCGATTTCCTGCTGTTGTCCCCGCCAGACAATGGCATCGCGGCCACATCGTTGGTGATCTACCAGGTTAGGGTAGATTTTGCGCAGGGCGGCGATGGCGGCATCTTCGGTGTACCCTTTGCCCCCCTTTAACCACTGGATAATCAGCACCCGATGGGATAAATCTTGGCTGATGCCTCGGCCAATGGCCTGCAGCGCCTTACCCAGGGCACTGGTGGATTTTCCCTTGCCTGATCCGGTGTAGATTTCAATCCCTTCTAGCCCGGGAATGCCTGTGGCCTGGGGCTGGGGTTTCATTTCTGAATGCAGGTCGGCGATATCCAGCAGAGCGGGGGGGGCACCCCGGCCTGTGGCAATAATCTCCAGGTGTTCAGGCTTCCGGCGCAGGGTTTTGACCACCTCCTCAATAGAGAGTAGGCCCAAATCCAAAACCGGGTTGATTTCATCAAGCACCACAACGGAGTATAACCCCGAAGCGATCGCTCCCCTGGCCACATCCCAGCCCCGCTGGGCCTCCTGTTTGTCGAATTTAGTGATGTCATCGGGCCCAAAGAACTCAGCCCGGCCGGTGCGAACCTGGTCGATGAGGTGGGGGAACCCCCGCTGTAGGGCTTCGATGGCGGCATCTTCATCGTAGGTGCGGCCGGGACCCTTGAGAAACCGCAGTAGCAGCACCCGGCTTTCCAAAAAGTTTTGAATACCCAGCCCAATGGAGCGCAATACAACTCCTAGGGCGACCTGAGACTTGCCTTTGCCCTCCCCATCGTAGACATGAATTTGCCCGGTGAGGCGCTCATTCGTTTGCTGGGCCGTGCGAATACCAATGCCAGTTCTGACCATAAAAAAAGTTACGTTTGCTCTAAAGCCCGGCTATTAATTTTAGCGAAAGCTCGTCCATCCATACGCCTAAATCATCGCTCGGCAGTATCCTTAAACCACCTGCCGAGATGAGTGCCATGCCCATTGCCAACTTGCTTGCCGAACTTGGGTTAATGCCGCTGCGGGCGATTGCCTTTCAAGCCATGCTGTTGCTGGTGGCGATCGCCCTCGAGGCCATCGTGCTGCGACAACGGCTCCGGTTAGGCTATCAAACCAGCGTCCAGTATGCCGCCACCCTGAATCTGCTGGCGACCAGCCTGGGTTGGATTCTCTTTCTGACGTTAGAAGCTCTGCTGCCGCTGGCCCTGCGCCAGCAAATTATCAGCTATGTGTTGTTCAACCGGTTCTACATGAATAGCTGGGTGGATAGTTTGCCAGTAATTCTGGTAGTAACGGCCATTTTGGCTTTTTTTATGACCTTTTGGATTAAGCTGCAGGGGCTCAGTTGGTTAGTCCCCTTTTTAGATCGGGCCCCGGTGGTTGCGGCGCCCCCTCCACCTAGCTCGTCACGCCGCTACGGCCCTACTCGCCGCCGCCAACCTACTGCTGCGACCCAGGCTTCCCCTTATACCTTGGCGGTGCTTCAGGCTAATGCCCTGAGCTTTTCCGCCATCGTGGTTTTATTACTGCTGCAAACCCTGGCCTAGAACACCTATGCTTGCCTTTCTTCGCCAAACCCTGGCCAATCTCCAAACCCTCTTATTGCCCCAAAACTATTTTTCCTGGCAGACCATTATCTACCTGAGTTTGTTTTCCTGGCTCATGTCTCTGCTCGGGCGTGGCTTGGGTGCCACTATTTGGACTGTTGGCTTGATGACGACTCTGAGTTGGGCCTTTCTGGCCTTAGGCGTGGGCTGGTTGCTCGAGCACAACCGGGTAAACCTGCTGGGTATACCGATTGCCCCATGGGTATCTGGAGCTATTTTGTGCATCTTTTTATTTGGCTCCTGGGGTGGGGATTGGTTGCAACCGGCTGTGGTCGCCTGGCCCCTGGTGTCGTTCATGGTGGTGGCGGTGCCCAGTCTGGTGAATTGGGATCTCAAGTGGCAGACGCCTCTGCCCACGGTGCGGCAGAACCTAGTGCTCCTGTTTCTACTGAGCTTGCTCTTCAGTTGCTGGTTACAGTTTTATTTTCGGATTCAAGCCTGGACTCAAGCCTATCCCAGTTTGGTGGCTGATAGCTTTGAGGCCAGTCATTTCGTTTATCGCATCCCAGGGCAGTTGGTGCCCCTCTCCGAGGGGGTGAATCATCTGACGGCGGCGGAGACCTTTGTGCGAGAGCAAATTGACGGCAAACCCTGGCCTTCGGTGGAACGGTGGCTCCTCAATAGTGAAGGCAATCGGCAGGCGATTCAGCAAGAGATTCAACGTACCCAGCCCGCTTCCCCAGAGAGTCAACTGTGGCAATTTGACCTGCAGCCGATTACCCAAGGGGAAGGCTATGGCTTAAAACTCCGAGCCATTTGGTTAGGGCCCAGTGCCCATGAGCAGGGCTACTATCTGGAAAAATCCTGTCAGATTTTGCCGGTTACCCAGGCGAACAGCTACGAAACCCCGACCTCAGCAGCCTCTGCTGCTACCCGCTGGGCTCGGGTGAGTTGCGATCTGGCCACTCCCCGTTTACCCGGCCGGCCCTAATCCTGAGCAGTGAGTGCACAAGGCAGAAGGAAGTTAACCCTATGGTTTTATCCCGGGTTGTGGTGATTGCCCGTAATGTCTTTCTGGAGGTGATTCGCGATCGCATTCTTTACCTGATCGGTCTCTTTGCCCTGCTGATCGTCGCGGCTTCCCTGTTGTTGCCACCGATCTCAGCCGGGGCGGAGGATAAAATCTTGCTAGATCTGGGCCTGGCGGCCATTCACCTGCTCAGTATTATCATCGCCGTGTTTGTGGGCACGGGTTTGATCAATAGGGAAATTGAAAAACGCACCGTGTTGGTGTTGCTAGCCAAACCCGTAGACCCCGCTGAGTTTATTGTGGGTAAGCATTTTGGTCTTTCAGCGGTGTTGGGGGTGATGGTGGCGGCCCTGGGGCTGATTTTTGTCCTGGTCCTGGCCATCAATGGGGTTGGCTTTTCCCTTGGCAACCTGGTTCTAACCCTGGTCTTGATGGCCTTAGAAGCCATGCTGATTACAGCGGTGGCCATGGTGTTTGGGGTTTTTACCAGTTCCCTACTGGCTACCCTACTGACCTTTGCGGTCTATCTCATGGGCCATCTCACCCAAGATCTGGTGGGGTTCGGACAACTGAGTCAAAGCCCTGGTCTGCAACGCCTGACCCAGCTGTTGTACCTGGTGTTGCCTGACCTAGAACGACTCAATCTGCGCAATGCCGCCGTCTATGGCCCAGAACTCATGCCCGATCCCCTCCATCTAGGCAGCGATGTCGGCTATGCCCTGCTATACATGGCGCTGTTACTAACAGTAGCCACTCTAATTTTTTCTCGGCGCGAGTTTTAGCCCTTGACCGTGGGCTCTAGCAAAAGCCACCGCGCCCCAGACTGGAGCGGCCCAGAGCTGGAATTTTGCTTGAGCCCAGCCTTTGATGGGACTAGAGTCCGTCTAGGGGCGAGTCGCTCAGGTGCATTGCCAACCGCCTTCACACCCCAGACCGGGGTACGGGGGTGGCAAATGCCTGCTGCAGCCTGGCCAGGCGGTCTTCTCGACTTTCCCGAGCAGGCGAAATCCAGAGGGATTCATAGAAAAAGAAGGACACCCCCGAAAGCTTGCGATCGCGCACCGCCTCAATTTGATCGCCGATGTGGTCCATGCCTACCGGATCGGCCCTGAGGCCACTGAGAATACCTACACTGGTAGGCACCTGACGCAGGGCTTGTCGAATGGAAGGTTTATTCATTTCCCAAATAAACCGGTTCTGATCGCTGCGGTAGAGTTGTACCACTAACTCATCGACCAGACCACGATTCACCCAGTTGGGCCAATCTTGTAAATAGTTAACGTAGGCGAAGGGATAGGGGTTGGGCGAGATAGAGACGATCGCTTGGGGTCGCCGAGCCTTTACCAGCTTGTAGACCTCCGCCAAAAAGTCAGAAATCCGATTGGCCCGCCAGGCGACCCAGCCATCATCCAGGTAGTTGGCGGGCGGTTCCTGGCCATTGTGCTCCGCCTTATACAGATTGATCGTGTAGGGATCGTAACCAAACTCCACCGGTAGGCCCAGGTGATCGTCAAACTGAAACCCATCGACCTCGTAGTTGGACACCAAGTCGTTGATCAACTCCAGCAAAAACTTCTGAACCTGGGGGTGGAACGGATTCAACCAACGGCGGGGCAGCACATCACCCTCTAACCAAATACCCGGATCAGCAGCAGGGGCTATTTCTAGGACTTCACCCAAATCGTCATTCTGGGCTAGCCAGTGTTTGACCCGTTGCTTTTCGCGACTGAAGCTCCTGTCCGCCAGCAGCCTGTCGACGCTTCCCTTACCAGCGGGTGCTTGCTTGGGGGCCACCGGGGCATTGGCGGGCCCTTGAGGCTCAACTCGTTTTTGGGTAAACCAGTCGGGGTGGCGACGATAGAGTTCGTAGGGCTCGGGGGCCATAAACCCAAATTCAAACCAGGGGATGACCGCCATCCCCTGGGCATGGCCGAGGTCAATCGCCTCCTGCAGCATATCTCGTTCCGCTTGGGCGGCCTCCAACTGGGGGGTGCTGATTTCCCCATAGAGATGTTGGCTGTCTCCTAAAACCCGCTGGGCCGTCCGGCTGGGATAAAGCGTATAGCCCCAATTCCATACCGTTGGGTAGAGCGTGTTGAAGTTCAGTGCCGCCAGTTGATCGATCGCCGTGGCCAGAGCCTGCTGAGAGAACAACACCTGACTATCAATGTTAGTCAGCCACACCCCGCGGGTCTCTGGATTTAGGGTCGGTAGGCGGCCCACAGGCTGGGCTGGGGCTACCCACTCAGGGGCTATCCAGCGCCGCAGATCCGCCACCGGGGAAGCCCGGCAAATTAAAGCTGCGGCCTCCCCCCGGGTTAGCCGGCGGGTGGGCTGAAACAGGGTAGCTTCGGGGTAATTGACCATTACTCCCTGGGCCAGAGCTGCCGCCACCCCTTCCCTGGCGTAATCGGGCACCTGCCGGCCATCCCGCAGGCTGGCGTTAATCAGGGTATGGGCCGCAATTTGGTAGTTAAAGCCTAGCTTGGCAGCCAGGGCCATGACTCCATCCGCTCGAATCAGAGGCCGATCCAACTGGAAGTACTGACTCGGATAGTTGGCCGCCACCGTGGGGGCGGTGGTAATGCCCAGGGCTTTCTCCAAGGGGTTAGCCCATCCCCCGGACTGTCCCACTGGCCCCAGGCGGTTGAGCAGGGCTACGTAGTCTCTCCAAAGAATCGGTTCCTCAGGATAAAACAACCCCTGATTGTCCGCTGTAATCAGGCCAGCCTGGGCCAAGGCCGTGAGGCAATCCCTGGCCCAGTGGGAACCAATATCAGTGGGAATCACCGGCGGTGGGGGAGCCGGACTGGTGGGTAGGCCATTTTCTCCAGGTAATTGCTTAGCAGGAGAGATGAGCCCCGAGACCGGCGGTTTAGAGGGAGATAGGGCCTGAACCTGCCAAGGATGCCAGCCCTGGTAGCCCAGGATCAAAGCCACACTGACGATGAAACAGACCAGTGGTTGGAATCGATTGCGATGCCCCATCCCTTAAATTCCCTTATCACGACGTTGCCTCAAACCATTGACCTGAAATCACCCCGCTCAACCCTAGGCGACGGCTTCAATCCCAGTGGAGACGGGTATGGTCGCCAAAAAGTTTCGCAGTATTTGCTTGCCCGCTACGGTCAAAATGCTCTCGGGGTGAAACTGAACCCCCTGCAAATGGGGGTATTCGCGGTGGCGCACCCCCATAATGGTGCCATCCTCAACCCAGGCGGTCACTTCCAGAATTTCTGGGCAGGAAGCGGCGTCAATGACCAAGCTGTGATAGCGAGTGGCCTGAAAGGGATTCTCCAAACCCGCAAATATGCCCTGACCGCGGTGATAGATCGGTGAAGTTTTGCCATGCATCAGCTCTGGAGCAGAGACGACCTGGCCTCCATACACCTGACCAATACTCTGGTGGCCCAAACAGACCCCTAGCAGGGGAATAGTCGGGCCCAACTGGCTAATCACGGCCAGGGAAACTCCGGCCTCGTCAGGGGTCCCCGGTCCTGGAGAAATGACGATGCCATCCGGGCGCAGGGCGGCTATTTCCTCCACCCGAATCTGATCATTGCGAAAAACCTGCAGGGAAGTCGCAACGGCAAACTCCTGGCCCAGTTCGCCCAAGTATTGCACCAGGTTGTAGGTAAAACTGTCGTAGTTATCGATAACCAGGATCATAGGTAAATTAAAGGTAAATCAACTGCCAGATTGGAGGCAGCAGCAAGCATACCGCTACGGATACTGAAATCAGGGCCGATATTAGGACCGCGGCGGCGGCGCAATCCTTGGCAATTTTGGCCAGCTCGTGGTAAGTCTGCTGAACGGTTAAATCCACCACGGATTCCAGGGCGGTGTTAATCAGTTCCATGGTCATTACGGCCCCGCAGGTCAGGCTAATGATGGCAACCTCTACGGCACTCAAGCGCAGCCAAAGGGCCAGGGAAACGGCCAGGGTTCCAATCGCCACATGGATGCGAAAATTCCGCTGGGTCCGAAAGGCGTAGGAAACCCCCTGCCAAGCATACTGAAAACTCACCAACAGGTTGCTGGCCACCTGCCAAGACAGGGCTCTGGGGAGGGAGGGTAGGGCTGAATCCGTAACGGAGGTAACGGACTCAGAATTGGGACGGAAATTAGCCATAAATCAGTTAAATAAACGGAAGTTCCTAAGCCCTTGGCTCAACTAACCCAGGGTCAATTTAACCTAATTTTGGGCTTGCCAACCCACGGAGGCCAGCAATTCCCTCTGTTTGCTTAGCATAGCGACTAAGCTAGCTTCATCGGGGTGGTCCCAACCCAGCAAATGCAAAAAACCGTGGGCCGCCAGCCAAACCGTCTCCCAGGCTAGGGAGTGGCCGGCCTCTTCGGCCTGCTGTTCAGCGGTATCGAGGGAAATGACGATGTCCCCCAGGTAAAGGGGCTCGGTGGCTAGCAATTCTGGGGCTAGGGGTGAGTCCGTTTCCAGGGCCGCAAAGGATAGGACATCGGTGGCTTGGGCCTGGTTGCGATAGGACTGATTGAGTTGAGCAATGGTGGGGTCGCCGGTGAGGGTTAGAGATAGCTCGTAGGCCCCTATCGGCGAGTCAGGCATAGCCAACTGGGTGGCCCAGTGACTGAGCCAGGCCTGCCAATCGTCGGCAGCAATCAAGTCAGCGCGGGGATGATCGAGGGTAAGAGCAACCTCTAGGTTAGGCATAGGCGTTAGGAGCAGGCTAGCCCCGGGGTCTAATGGACTGGAACCGGCGACCTCGGTGGCGGATTAGAGCTGGGGAACCCGGGTCCAGGGTGGCTTAACGGGTTAGGTAGGCCAGCCCGACCAAGAGGCCCAATAACCCTAGGGTAGTCAACGTAAAGTGAAACAGAGATTTTCCGCCTTTCCTGACCATATTGCGCATGGCCAGTTTGACAAAGCTGGGGGGGGCTTCGGGGGCCGTTGTAGGGCTAGGGGGGTCGCCGGTAGGAGGGGCGATCACGGAGTTGGGTGGGTTCATAGACAGGGCCGTGGAATGGGTGAATGGTTAGTTAATACTACTTTACAGACTAGTACCAGTTAGGCTTTGAGGCTAGGGTTCTGGTGGATGCGTGCTTGGTCCAACCGCCGTTGTCCTGCCTCGCCGTTTCTCTGAATAGTTATCTCCCTGGCCTCACGCCTCCGCAAACTGGGATCCGCTTAATCCACTGATCACGGCTGGGGCCAGTTTTATAGTTTCCGTCCAGGGCCGCGATCGCCGTTTACTGCCGGGGAGCTTTAAAGCAATTTGGCCTGGGTTTTGCCTCCTCGGCAAGGTTTTTGCAGAGTGGACTGGCTGGCATAGTCGCTACCGATACCCCAGGCTCCCCCAGGTCAATGGAGACTGCGCTGTCTTTAGAGACACGCTGTTCCCAGGAGAAGAATCTGGCAAAATCTCCAAAAGGCCTGTGGTGGCTTTATTTTTCTTTTTTCATGCCGTCCCGTCCCTGGGACTGGTGAGCTATTCGGGTCTAGCCACACTGTACCGCTGCTCTAGACCATGGAAGTTTTGTACTGCTCAGTTAGCCTTTCAAAGGCACTCTTGAACTCCATACCTAAGCCCATACTTTTCTGTAAAGACAGGCCCAGAGTTTACCCCTATGGTTAGAAACATCGGCGGTGCAACCCATCCAGGTTTACCCCACCGATAGGAGCCGCACCGTTTAAGACCCTAGGCCCCCTGGATGGGTTGGCCCCTGTTCTAGTCATTCATCCAATCCATGACTTGGCAAATCCTTGGGTTTTGCCACTTACAACCCCTGCTGCGGAAGCGGCGGCGGCCCGCGGGCTGTACCCAAAGGTCTTTCTTGCATCAGCCGCCAGTCGGTTGGTGTTCCCTGTTCAACTCCCGACCCCCTAGCCCTCTCAATCTAAAAAGGAGACCCCCAATGTCTAAGTATCGCCAAAATCTTCCCCAACTGAGTGATCGCCTGTTTCTCACCGATGGCGGCATGGAAACCACCTTCATCTTCCACCAAGGTATGGACCTGCCCCACTTCGCTGCCTTCGACCTGCTGAAAACCGCCGAGGGCTACCAGGCGATCGCGAGCTACTTCCGCACCTACCTCGACTTTGCTGTCCAGGAGCGGGTGGGCTTTATTCTTGAAAGCCCCACCTGGCGGGCCAACCCTGACTGGGGCAGGCGTCTGGGCTACACGGCTGAGCGACTGGCCACGGCCAACCGCGAGGCGATCGCCCTGCTGCAGTTGCTGCGCCAGGCCTACGAAACCCCCGACACCCCCATCGTAATCAGCGGCTGCCTTGGTCCCCGGGGCGACGGCTACAGCCCCACCGCCGCCATGACTGTGGCCGAGGCCGAAGACTACCATCGGCCCCAGATCGAGGCTTTTGCCGAAGCCGGGGCCGACCTGGCCGCCGCCTTCACCATGAACTACGTCCAGGAAGCAATCGGCATTGTCCGGGCGGCCCAAGGGGTGGGCCTACCCATTGTCATTTCTTTCACCGTAGAGACTGATGGCTACCTGCCCAACGGCCAAAGCCTAGAGGGGGCCATTGCCCAGGTGGATGCCGCCACCGACCATGGGCCGGTTTACTACATGATCAACTGCGCCCACCCCACCCACTTTGCCGACATTCTTACCCCCGGCGCGCCCTGGGTGAGCCGCATCCGCGCCCTGCGGGCCAACGCTTCCACCAAAAGCCACGCCGAACTGGATGAGGCCGAAACCCTGGACGACGGCAACCCCGCCGAACTGGGCCAGCAGTACCAGGCTCTGCGTCAGCAGTATCCCCACATCACCATCCTGGGGGGCTGCTGCGGCACCGACTTTCGCCACATCGAGGCGATCTGCCAGGCTTGCCTGCCGGTGGCCTGGGCCAGCCTGACCCAAAATCCCCTGGCGGCGATCGGCCTGTAGTGACCGTCACAGGGCCCTCCCGGATCGGTAATTCACCAGGACTGACCCGATGGGCGAGGGCGATCGCGTGATGCCGAGATTATTGGCATCACGGGGTTTCAGGAGCGCTACAGCGCCGACACCATGATTCGTCTGCGAGGCACCGGCGGCGACTGGACCCACAGTCGTCCTGTTCATGCCCAATCCTATGCGGCCGCGCTCACCTTCAGTGTGAAGTACACGCCGCTGACTGTCCCCCTGAGCCCTGACCCGTTCTAGGGCTGGATGACGTTGGCTGACCAGACCCAACTAAAGGGTAGGCCAACTTGCTGGTAGGCCGCCTCAACAACCTCGGTATTGGGGGCCTGCAGCTCAGAAAAGCCGCGGCTATGACCGAGGGAGAGGTAGGACTTGACCCAGGCCACGCCCTGTTCTGGGTCAAGGGTCTGTAGGGCGTCGTGGGCGACCTGCCACTGCTCTGGGGTAAAGTCTTCGGGATAGATGCTCTCGATGACGGTGAGGGGGACCCCCTTAGGCTGGGGTGGCGCGGCTGGGGGGACTCGCTGGGCACTCCAGATGCGATCGAAGGTGCCCCCGGCTCGGCGGTAGGACTCTCGCACCGATTCAGCATCGGGGGCCTCAAAAACACACAGCATGCGCAGGCGATCCCTCGACAGCAGCGAATACTGCCAGGTGCCCATCCGTGCCCCTAGGCAGTCGAGGATCTGGTAGTCGGTCTCGGTGGGGTTCTCGGGGGTGAGGGGGGTGTCGGCCAGGGTTTCGACAATGACGAGTGCCATGGTAAATCCTTTTGCGGTCAAGGGTCGGGTTGAATGAACTGGCTGGTAGGGGGCGTTGCGTACCAGGCTGGCTGGTAGGGTCTGATCTGGTCGATGGTTTGGGTTACTGCGATCTGGGCGGGCAGGCTCAGATCGTAGAGACTGAGGCGGGGGTAGAAAGCGTCAAACTCATCCCTGGCCCGATTGAGGTTCCCAGCGGCGATGGCACTCTGCACCACCACTGCCCAACTGTGGGCTATTTCGCTGGGATGATTGAGGGTTTGGGCCTGCTCCAGGGCCAGTTCGGCCCGACGAAGAGCTAGATCGGGGCGATCGCGGCTGAGGTCAACCTCGGCGGCGGATCGCAACAGGTAGGCCAGCGTGCGCTTAGCATCGGCCTGCTGTAGGGCGGCAATGCCCTGATCCAGATCCGCTGCTGCCTTAGGAGTTTGGAGATGATAGTGGGCCAGGGCCGCTAGGGCCTGGGCAGTGGCGGCGGTACTGCTTTCCTCAGACATATGGGCCCCCACAGCGGCGATTTCCCTACCGTAGGGCAGGGCTGCGGCGGGACTGCCAGCCTCTAGCTCAGTCATCGCCAGGTAGCTCAGGCAGCTCGCCTCACGCCAGTGGTCTTGCTGGGCCTGGGCCAAGCGCCAAGCCTGCTGCAGATACTGCCGGGCCTGGTCATAGCGTCCGTAGTGGCGGTGCACACAGCCCAGCCCGCTAGCAATGTCGCAGGGCTCGATACCGGCCCGGTTGGCCAGGGACTGGGCCTCTAGCAACAGGGCCTCGGCCCGGGGCATATCACGGCCAATCTCGGCTAAACAAGACCCACTGTAGGCCAGCATTCGCGCAGTGGTCAGGGGACTGGCGAGGCGTCCGACTTCGGCGGCCCGGAGGGAGTGCTGGTGTACCTTGCGATAGTTGTTGCCCTCAAACTGCAAAATCAGCAAAATCTCCAGTGCCCCTGCTTCGGCCTCGGTCAGCCCCAGTCGCTTAGCCTCCTGCATCAGTTGCTGGGCCTTGGCTTCGAGCGGGGCCGCCGCTGCCCCCGAGCACCCGGCCAGGGCACAGACCCGCAGCAGTTGCGTCTGAACCAAAAGGCCCGTGGGCCGGTCGAGGTGCTGACAGTGGGCCAGTCCCCGCTGGGCCTGGTGGAGCGCTTCGCCGTAGGCAAATAGCTTGAGGCTGTGCTCTGCCGCCATCACCGCCGCCGCCGCCGCCAGGGCATGGTCACCGCCCAGGGAGGCATGGTAAGCAATGTCGCTGGCCAGGGTTTCGTCCTGGGGGGCCTGCTGGTGCAAGCGCTGAGCGATTTGGCGATGGATGAGCTGGCGCCGGGGGGCCGCGATCTGCTGATACACCACCTGCCGGATGATGCCGTGGGCAAAGTCGTAGCTGTCGAGGGATGGCCGATCTACCCGAAGCCGCAGGGTGCTGGGACGAATCATAGATTGCTGCTCTAGCTGCTCGATCGCCCCTAGCAACTGGCCTGTGGAGCAGTCGGTGACCTGGGCTACGGTGGCCGGCTGGAAACTCCTGCCCAGGGCTGCCAACCAGGGCAATAGCTCGCGGGTGGGGGGAGCAAGCTGCTCCAGGCGATCGCGAATCAGCGCTTCCAGGAGGCTGGCTGCCCCCCCCTGGGTTTGTCCTTGGGATCGGGCGATCTCCAGGGCCAGCAGTGGATTGCCGCCGCTGGCCGTAAACACCTGTTCGACCTCAGGGGTGGAACAGATTGCAGGGGGGCTGTTCTTCGCCTGAGCCAGTAAATCCCCAATCTGGGCCGCCGTTAAGGGTTGTAGCTCTAGGGTATGGAGTCGTTGCTCCCGCCGCAGCGATCGCAGCCCATCGGCAACCGCCCGATTGGCGGCCAACTCACCCTGTCGGGCCGAACCAGCCACCCAAATGGGCAGTGGACGCAGCACCCGCACGGCATAGTGCAACAGGGCCGATGAGGCCTCATCCAGCCATTGCAGATCATCCAATACCAGCAGCAGTGGCGATCGCTGGGCCAAACCAGTCAGCAACTGCACCACCGCATCAAATAGATGGCTGGGATCCGGTAGAGTTTGGGATGGTTGACCCAGTTCCGGTAGCAAAAACCCCAACTCAGCGGGCCAATCTGCCATAACCTCTAGGGAGGCCGATCGCAGGGCGTCCACCCAGATGCCGTAGGGACGCATCCGCTCCGCCGCAAAGCCAGATCCCCACAGCACCTGGGCCTGGTGCCCCTGGGCAAGGGCACTCAGCTCTTCCAGTAGACGGGTTTTACCCATCCCTGGCTCGCCGGTCAGCACCATAACGGGCCGGGCCGTATCTACAGCCTGCGGCTGCCAGAGTCCCTCGCCCCACTGACACAGGGCTTCCCATTCCGGCTGTCGCCCGACTAGGTGAGGGGGGCTGGGGAGGGGGGAGGGGGGAGAGAGGACTCTATCCGTCTCTAGTGCCCTCATCCTAGGTTCTTCTGCTTTCCGCGTCAGCACTGCCCTGGCGTTGACCTTATTCACCTTGCACCCGTACACCTGGCTGAGCCGTCGCCAGAACTTGGGGCCAAAGTCGCGCTGCAAATAATTGAGGGAATAACCCGACGCCTCGGCAATTTGTTCGTAGGTGAGCTGTTCCCAGGCACCGCGCAGGAGGTCGATCTCGAGATCGGTGAGGGGGCGATGGCCGTGGACTTGTAGGGTGGCGCTAGCAGTGGCGATCGCCTGGTCAAACTCCATAGGGGTAGTTGGCTCAACCGGGACAATTCTACACCACCCGCCTAAAGGCCCCTAGGAACAACAACTGCTCCAGCCCATGAACTTTGTCAACCCCGAGTTGACTCAACCCAAAATCATGACAGGCTTGAGCGACTTCCGTTGCTCAACCTGGGCCCCATAAATCACGACGAGTTGCGATCGCCTCCCCCTGCTGCAGAATGCTTCTCTCCATTACCCTATCCCGCCCCCTTGCTACCCCTCTCAGCCTGTAGGATGGGTAAAGGGCTTTGTCCGTGCCCACTCCAAGAGGCACCCCTATCCCGTG
>DVEE01000445.1 GCA_015295885.1 Leptolyngbyaceae cyanobacterium M65_K2018_010 | reverse complement strand
GGGTTACCCTAGGGTCAGGTAAACTACTCTACTGCAAAGGTTGTCCATGACCCAAGCTATTCGCCAGTTTTACTTTCTATCGACTCCGGTTGGGCCCTTGGGTTCTGGCTTGGGCGGGGGCGTTGAGCTGACCGTGCTGAATCTAGCGGAGGAGTTTTTACGTCGGGGCCATAGGGTCAAAGTTGTAGCCCCTGAGGGTTCCCAGTTGAGAGAGGTGCCGGTGATTGAGATTGCCGGCCAGTTGCAGCCTACCGCTCACACCCAAGCGCGGGATACCCCGATTATTCTGCCGGTGGATGGGGTTTTAGGCCAAATGTGGGAATTTGCTTACCAAAATCAGCTAGAAGTCGATTTAATCGTTAACTTTGCCTTCGATTGGCTGCCCTTCTATCTCACGCCTTTTTTTCAGATTCCGGTAGCTCACTTTGTTACTATGGGTTCTCTCAGTGATGCCCTGGATCAGGCGGTTGAGCAGATAGCTCAGCAACTTCCAGGACGCTTGGGAGCCTATACGCAAACTCAGGCGGAGACCTTTGGCCTAGGGGATGCTTTTAGGACTTTAGGTAGCGCCATTGACTTGGAGAAATACCAGGTTTGCCTCTCGCCTTCTTCCTATCTAGCCTGGGTGGGCCGTATTTCGCCGGAGAAGGGGCTGGAGGATGCCCTGGAAGCCGCCGCGATCGCCCAGGTACCCTTAAGGATTTTCGGTAAATTAGAGAACCCCGAGTATTGGCAGCGTATTTGCCGGCAGTATCCCCAGGCTGAGGACTATTACCTGGGCTTTTTGCCCACCCATGAACTCCAGCAACATCTAGGTTTATGCCGCGCCCTACTGATGACCCCGCGCTGGGTAGAGGCCTTTGGCAATGTAGCCATTGAGGCCTTGGCCTGCGGTGTGCCCGTCATTGCCTATAACCGGGGTGGCCCGGCAGAAATTGTCCAGCCAGGTCAAACCGGTTGGTTAGTCGCCCCCGATGACGTCGGGGCTTTGGCGGCGGCTATTCAAGCGATAGACCAACTTGATCGTCAGGCTTGCCGTCGCCAGGCGGAACGGGACTATTCGCTTGCGGCCTGGGGTGACCGCTTTGAGGCATGGTTTGAGGAAATTCTCTCCCTATCCTAGCGCGAGCGGTTGGATCTCACTGGGCCTGGACCAGGGGCCTGGCTTGAATTTGTTCTAGACGCTGAAAATCTTGCTGGATTAACTGGCCTAGGGAACGATTGTGGGGATCAACCCGCCAGGCTTTCTTTAAGCAAGCCTCGGCTTTCTGAAGATTTCCTAGCTGCAGTAAATCATGCCCCCAGCGGTAGTAGGTAATCGCGTGCCATTGGCGGATTTCAGGATCATTCGGGAAGCGGTGGGCTAACCCTTCGACTAGGGCTACGGCCCTGGCAAACCGTTGATGGCGAAAGAGCTGCTGCAATTGCTGAAAGCTGGTCCGTTTAAGATCTTGATCGGCGGCTGACCCCCCGGGCGGGTGGTTGATCCTAGGGGTAGTTTTGCTCTTCGCTGCAATCGTGTTGGCTTGGGTTTGCCCTGGGGATTGGGGCTGACCCTGATCCTCAGGGGTCGCCTCAGGCTGAACGGCGGTTCCGGGACTGGTACTGGGAGGAGTGACTTTGACCTGAGTGACCGACGGGGGCAAGCCATCCACCAGGGCTTGGTAGGCCTGGGTGACTTGAATAAACTTTTCCTTGGCCCGTTGATTGCCCGGATTAACGTCAGGGTGATACAGGCGAGCTAAATGGCGATAGGCCAGCTTAATATCACTAAAGCTGGCCCCAGCCCTTAATCCCAGCATGCGGTAGTAGTGCGCCAAAGCCATAGGTTCCAAGCCTGGATGGATATGGGAAGACGCCCCTATTCTGCCAAGTTTAGGTAAAAATGGCGCATTGAAATTGTCGAGCTTAAACGGTCGCGGGCACGGCCGTGGCGAGTTCCTGCTGCCGATCTTCGATGACTCGGTCGATGAGTCCGTAGGCTACGGCTTCCTCGGCGGACATGAAATAGTCGCGATCGGTATCTTTTTCAATTTGCTCGATGGACTGACCCGTATGACGAGCCATCATTTCATTCAATTCCTGGCGGACCCGCAAAATCTCCTTCGCCTCAATGGCAATATCGCTAGCCTGCAGTC
>DVEE01000413.1 GCA_015295885.1 Leptolyngbyaceae cyanobacterium M65_K2018_010 | reverse complement strand
ACATTACAAGCGAAATAAACGCTTTCCGTGTTGCCGGTCAAAACCAGCGGGATGGCGGATAGCAAATCGGCGGCCACCGCCAGGTCAGAACAGTCCTTACACCCCCAGCCCTTTTCCTGCCCCTCAAGCAATGAATACATGGACATTGCAGGCATGAAATCAAGGTAAGCCTGGCAGGCCCGCTGAAAATCAAGCGCATCGAAAAGTTTCTGCGCTGACTCCTGGGTTGGATAACCGCCCAGCGTAAATTCAAAATCGCCAATCGGTGTGGTTAGTTTTTCTGTGGTCATGGTATGTTTTCCTATTCAATGGCTTCGCAGGCGACGTGGCTGGGGCTGCTGGCACTGCTGCTATCGCCCCTTTTGTTGTCTTCTCGTTGTTGCTTGGTTTGTCCTCACTTGATACGGGTGAGTCAAATCGTTGGCACCGCTGCTTGAGCTTTCACGATATCGTCAGACCTCCAGGTCTGCTCAAAGAAGGACTTCAGCGGGCCATACAGGCAGCCCCAGTGGACGGGTGCTTTGAAATTGGAGGCGCTAAGGATCGAGGTACTGTTTACCTTTGGCCAGGTTCAACGGACTTTGGCCAGGTTGAACGGAATAATATTATTCAACGGAAACGAGGCTCGGAACGTTCCAAAATTGTATTTCTTGGCCGATGGGAGTGGTACTTTTTAAGAATGATTCCATCCTTCAGCATTCGTCCCAAGGCTGAGATTTCCATGCCCATCTCTAACCCAGCCCGTAGCGCTGGCCTCATCCTTCAACATCGGTTTACCGATATCGATCAGTCCTCAGAAACCCTCCACCGCACCGCGCCACGCTGCTAAGCCAGTCGGTGGAATCTTGCCTGGACTGCCCAGGGATGAGTTGGAGCCCTTTAGAATAGAGTCAACCCCTTGCCGTGGCAGGCTAAGTCGATGATTGCCGTTCCCAACTACATCAGCCCAGAAGAATACCTCAGCATTGAGCGACAGAGCGAGATTCGCCATGAGTACCGCCGTGGCCTGGTTTACGCCATGGCGGGTGGCACCGATAACCACGATCGCATTGCTCTCAACTTGCTGACGCTGATCAACCTGCATTTAGGGGATTCAGATTGCCGATTTCACTCTGGTAATGTCAAAGTCAATTATCAAGAAGAGTTTTATTACTACCCTGATGCCTTTGTGACCTGCGACCCACGAGATCGGGATGACCGTTATGTAAAACGCCATCCAAAATTCATCGCGGAAGTTCTCTCTCCAAGTACCCAAGCGTTTGACCTGGGTACAAAGTTTGAAGACTATTGCAAACTCTCCTCCTTAGAAGAATACGTTCTTGTCTCTCAAGATACCCAACAGGTCGAATGTCGTCGTCGCACCGCTGACAATACCTGGGAAACCGTTGTTTATAACGCTGGAGAGTCCGTGGTACTGCAAAGCCTAGGGCTTGAATTCGATATTGCTGAGCTTTATCGGGGTCTGGATGGTTGATAGGTTGTCTGGATCTGTTTATGGATGACTTAGGGGGATTTATCGGCACAACGATTTTTTCAAACAGGATGAATTTGATTAGGGCCACTTCAGGGCGATCAGAAACTTAACGAGGTAGCGTTTGATGGTTCTCCTTAACGATTTGACCAACCGCATCGCCCTAGATGATCCCGAAGAACGGCGGGTGCTCAGTCGGGTGTCGTGGGAGCAGTACGAAGCTCTGCTGGTAGATATGGGGGATCGTTCGACCTATCGGGTGCATTTTTTAGATGGGGTGTTAGAAATCTTGGCTCCCAGTCGTAACCATGAGAGCAGTAAAACTCAGGTGATTTGCTCCTGATCTATTTTTTGGAAACCGGAACGGAATACTTTCCAATGGGTTCGACGACTCTGAAAAAGCCTGAGCGGCAGGCCGGGGGCGAACCGGATGAAAGCTACTGCATCGGTACCGACAAGGAGTTTCCTGATTTGGCCATAGAGGTGATCGTCACCAGTGGCAGCATTAATCATCCTTGGGGTTGGTCACTATAGAGCTAGCTAGCGAGGTTTATGAGCAATAGGAACTTACCCCCGCTCCTACAGGGCACCCCGCCTCAAAAGACCACCCCGCTCCTACAGGGCACCCCGACCACCCCGCCCCTGCGGGGCACCCCGACCACCCCGCCCCTGCGG
>DVEE01000450.1 GCA_015295885.1 Leptolyngbyaceae cyanobacterium M65_K2018_010 | reverse complement strand
CCTTACGCTCCGTTCCGCTACGGATAAGCTCGCTACTCTGCAACGCAAGATGGAAGAATATCGGGATTATAGGGTACGGCTGGGCTGGCTGATTGACCCCCCAGAAAAACGGGTGGCCATTTATCGGCTGGGTCGACCCACCGAGTATCTGAACCAGCCGGCCCAACTCTCTGGAGAAGCGGGCTTACCGGGTTTCCTCCTCACCCTGGCGGAGATTTGGGGTTAGGGCGATCGCACCAGCCCACGGACAATAACAAGAAAACCCCAACATGACTCCCTCAGCCGCGAGAAACGCATGGTTTTGTTGCAATCCGCCTTGCCCCAACCCTGCGCTCTCTAGACTGGAGAAGGAGGCTGGTCAAAGGGCCAGGGCTGATTCTGGTTTGGCTAGCCCTGCGGTAGCCCCCTGCTTCCTTCAGATCTGAGGCGTTCTCTCTCCTCCTATGCAAGCCCTCGATCGCAAACTGTGGCGTGACCTGCGCACCCTACGGGGCCAGGTGCTGGCCATCGTGCTGATCGTTGCCTGTGGCATCGCTAGCCTGGTGACGATGATGAGTACCTTTTACTCGTTGCGGCTCTCCCAGGAGAGTTACTACAGCCAGTCCCGCTTTGCCCAGGTGTTTGTGCAGCTCAAGCGGGCGCCTGAACGGGTGATGGATCAAATTCGCGAAATTCCGGGGGTGGGGCAGGCCCAATCGCGGGTGGTGGAGATGGTCACCCTGGATGTGCCCGGCTTAGAAGACCCGGCCAGTGGTCGCTTAATCTCTGTGCCAGAGGTGCAGCAGCCGATGCTGAATGACCTGCACCTGCGATCGGGGCGCTACATCCAGCCTGGTCGGGCCGATGAGGTGATTGCCAGTGCGGTCTTCGTGAAGGCCAACGGCTTGCAGTTGGGAGATACCCTGAATGCCATTATCAATGGCCGCTGGCAACCCCTGCGGATTGTCGGCACCGCCCTCTCGCCGGAGTACATGTACGAAATCAGTGGCACCGAGCTGTTGCCCGATAATCGCCGCTTTGGGGTGTTTTGGATGGGTCGGGAGGCCCTGGCCAAGGCCTTTGACCTGGATGGGGCCTTTAACGATGTGGCCTTGACCCTGACTCCAGAGGCTAACGAGCGAGCGGTGATTTTCCGGTTGGATCACATTCTGGAGCCCTATGGCGGTTTAGGAGCCTACGACCGAGACGAGCAACTCTCCCATCGGTTTCTGGAGGATGACCTGCGCGGCTTGCAGGTGATGGCGTTGATTTTGCCAGTGATTTTTCTAGGCATCGCGGCCTTTTTAGTCAACCTGGTGCTCGCTCGCCTGGTCAGCACCCAGCGGGATCAGATTGCGGTGCTGAAGGCCTTTGGCTACGCCAACTGGGAAGTGGGCCTGCACTTTTTTAAGCTGGTGCTGGTGATCGTCGGGGTGGGATCGGTGCTGGGCGTGGGGCTGGGGCGTTGGCTGGGGGCCAACTTTACCTCCTTTTACACCCGCTATTATCAGTTTCCGTCCATCTATTACCAGGCGGGCTTGGGGTTGACCTTGGGGGCGGTGGGGGTGAGTGCGATCGCGGCGCTGGTGGGTGCCTTTCACGCGGTGGGACGGGCGGTTAACCTGCCACCGGCAGAGGCCATGCGGCCCGAACTCCCAGCCAGCTTTAAGCCCACGCTGTTGGAACGGTTGGGCTTTCAACGCTGGTTGTCGCCCAGTGGACGAATTATTCTGCGTAACCTGGAGCGGCGCCCCCTGCAGGCCGCCCTGGCCATTCTGGGAATTTCCCTGGCGGTGGCCATCTTGGTGGTGGGGGGCTATTTCAGCGACGGCATCGATCGGATCATCGAAATCCAGTTTCACATCGTGCAGCGGGAAGATATCACCCTGGTGTTTAACCAGCCCCGCCCCGGTCGAGTTCAGTTTGAGCTAGCCCAACTGCCTGGGGTGATGCGGGTCGAGCCCTTTCGCACCGTGCCGGTGCGGCTGCGGTTTGAGCACCGGTTCCGGTTGGGGGGCATCACCGGCCTCTCAGACCCGACGACCCTGCGACAGTTGATTGACCAGCGCCTGCAGACCGTGCCCCTACCCGCCGATGGCCTGGTGCTGACGACCAAACTCGCGGAACTCCTGCAGGTGCAGGTGGGCGATCGCCTCACGGTGGAAGTGCT
>DVEE01000230.1 GCA_015295885.1 Leptolyngbyaceae cyanobacterium M65_K2018_010 | reverse complement strand
GGGGGTAGGTTCCCGCCAATCCAGATGATCGGCCCAGGGGGCAGCCCGCAGAGTGTCTACAATGGCCTTCAGCCGGCCAGCATTTTCAGGGTGAAAAGGACCCGTATCGTGGGTTAAAAAATCGGGGGAATAGATCACGGCAAAATCGGCCAAGGTAAAGTCGTGGTGCACAGCTCAGGGCCAGGAGAGGGAATTAGCAGTTTTGGCAGGACCAGAGCAGGGGTAAAGCCCCCTAAACCCAGGCCTGGCCGACCTGGATTTACCATAGCGCCATCGGCCTGGAAAGCTTAAAAATATGCTAAAATGTTACGGACTTGAGCTAGCAAAATCAGCAGTCTTAAAGCGCTAATCGGCACAGCTCGGCGCCAGGGTCTGACTAGCGGTTTGTTATTCAAAAAAACGGAGATTTTCCGCCTATGGCAACCCCAGAAGAGCGTATCGTCCCAACCAATTTGCGCAACGAGATGGAGAGCTCTTACCTGGAATACGCCATGAGCGTGATTGTGGGTCGAGCTTTACCCGATGCCAGGGACGGGCTCAAGCCAGTGCATCGTCGCATCCTCTATGCCATGCACGAACTGGGGTTAGCCGCTGACCGCCCATTCCGGAAGTGCGCCCGGGTGGTGGGGGAGGTGCTGGGTAAGTATCACCCCCACGGCGACACGGCGGTGTACGATGCCCTGGTGCGTATGGCCCAGGACTTTTCCATGCGATCGCCGCTGATCGATGGCCACGGCAACTTTGGCTCCATTGATAACGATCCACCGGCGGCGATGCGATACACCGAGTGCCGCCTGCGATCCCTGTCCAGCGACTCGTTGCTGCAGGATATTGAGTCGGAAACCGTTGATTTTGTCGATAACTTCGACGGTTCCCAACAGGAGCCCGTCGTTCTCCCCTCGCGCCTGCCCCAGCTTTTACTCAACGGTTCCTCTGGCATTGCCGTGGGCATGGCCACCAATATTCCTCCCCATAACCCCGGTGAACTGATTGATGGGGTGATTGCTTTGATCCATAACCCGGAGATCTCCACCGCGGAGTTGATGGAGATTATCCCCGGGCCCGACTTCCCCACCGGCGGCCAGATTTTAGGGCGTAACGGCATTCGGGATGCCTACCTTACCGGACGCGGCTCCGTCACCATGCGCGGGGTGGCCACCATTGAAACCATCGAGCACCGGGGTCGCCCCGACCGCGAGGCCATCATTATCACCGAACTGCCCTACCAGACCAACAAGGCGGGGATGATCGAGCGCATCGCTGAAATGGTCAACGAGCGCAGACTGGAGGGAATCTCCGACATTCGCGACGAGAGCGATCGCGACGGCATGCGCATCGTCATCGAACTGAAGCGCGATGCCTACCCGCGGGTGGTCCTCAACAACCTCTATAAGCAAACGCCTCTGCAGAATAACTTTGGCGTCAACATGCTGGCCCTGGTCAACGGTGAACCCCAACTGTTGGGGCTAAAGCGGATGCTGGAGGTGTTCCTAGACTTCCGCATTGAAACCATTACCCGCCGCACCCAGTACGAGCTGCGCAAGGCGGAGGAACGGGACCATATCCTGCAGGGCTACCTGATTGCCCTAGCCAACCTAGACGCAGTGATTGCCCTGATTCGCGGGGCCGCCGATACCCCCACCGCCAAGCAGGAACTGATGGACACCTACGGCCTCTCCGAAGTGCAGGCCGATGCCATTTTGCAAATGCAACTGCGCCGCCTCACTGCCCTAGAGGCGGACAAAATCCAGCAGGAACACGAAGAGTTGGTGGCTAAAATTGCTGACCTGCAGGATATTCTGGCCCGGCGGGAGCGGATTTTGGAGATTATCGTCAACGAGTTGGGCGAACTGAAGGCCAAACACGACGACCCCCGCCGCACGGTGATTGAAATGGATGAGGGGGAACTCACCGATATCTCTCTGATTGCCAACGAACAGGTCGTGATTCTGGTCACTGATCAGGGCTACATCAAGCGCATGCCAGTGGCTACCTTTGAGGCCCAGAGCCGCGCTACCCGAGGCAAGGCAGGCACCAAAATGAAGGAGGATGATGGCGTCCAGCATTTCATTACCTGCTATACCCACGATTACCTGCTTTTCTTCAGCGATCGCGGGGTGGCCTACTCCTTGCGAGCCTACCAGGTGCCGGAGGGGTCTCGGGCCGCCCGGGGCGTTCCCATTGTGCAAATGCTGCCCATCCCCATGGAAGAGTCAATTACCTCGGTGCTGGCGGTACGGGAATTCACCGACGAAGAGTACCTGGTCATGCTGACCCGGGGCGGCTACGTGAAAAAGACCGCCCTTTCTGCCTTTAGTAACATTCGCACCAACGGCCTGATCGCCATTTCCTTGGAAGAGGGGGATCACCTCCGCTGGGTGCGGTTGGCCCGCACCACCGACAGCATTTTGATTGGCTCCCAGCGCGGCATGACCATCCACTTCAAAGCCGACGATGACCAACTGCGGCCCCTGGGGCGACCCACCCGGGGGGTGAGGGCCATGTCCCTGCGCGACGGCGATGAGCTGATTAGCATGGACATTTTGCCCAGCCAGGTGGTGGAAGCCGTGGTGCAGGCCACCGCCGCTGAGGACGACAGCGAAGACGAAGAGGAAAGCGTCACCCCTGGTTCTGACGTTGGTCCTTGGGTGCTGGTGATTACCGCCTCGGGTCTGGGTAAGCGGGTGCCGGTGTCCAAGTTCCGGCTGCAAAACCGAGCGGGCATGGGGCTGATGGCCATTAAATTTCGCCGCGAAGACGACCGCTTGGCCGCCCTGCGGGTCGTCAATGATGGCGATGAGCTGATGCTGGTCACCAATCGGGGCATTATTATCCGCCAGCGGGTGAACGATATTTCCATTCAGTCACGCCCGGCCACGGGGGTGCGGTTGCAACGGCTGGATGGCGACGATGCGATCGCGGCGGTAGCGGTGGTGCCCCCCGCCCTGCAGGAGGACAGCGATGAAGCGATCGATGGAGCGGCCCCAGGCCCTGCTGAGGAAGAATAGGGCCTGGCCTAAGCCCACCGCCTCATAGCGAGGCCAGGATGGGCAGTAATAGGGTGACGAAATAAAACACCAGTGCCCCGGTAAATACGTAGCTGTCGGTGCGGTCTAAAATCCCGCCATGGCCAGGGATGAGCGCCCCGGAATCCTTTACGCCGGCATCTCGCTTCATGAGGGATTCGGTCAGGTCTCCGAGCAGGCTAGAGGTGCCGATGATCAGACCCAGGGCTGCCCCAGAAAAGGGCCACAGGGGCCAGCTCAACCAGTAGCTGCCCAACAGCGCTACCCCCATGCTGCCAACCATACCGCATACCGCTCCTTCAACGGTTTTCTTAGGGCTGATATTAGACAGGGGAGTTTTCCCGATCACCTTGCCGGCGGTATAGGCCCCAATGTCCGCGGCCCAAATGCAGGCAAAGGCGAGCAGGGTAATCAACAGCCCTGGAGGAACCGGGTCAAAGGGGGGAGGCCAAGCGTCGGGCCAGAAGCCCCCCAAGGGGAGGGTGGCAAAGTTATCCCCCAGGTCGCGCAGACGAATCCAGAAGCTAGGTAAATAGCCCCCATAAAATAGCCCTAAAATCGAGGCAGCCACGTCGGCAATGGTGGCCACCTGGGGCTGAAAGAGCAGATAAAAGCAGATGAACGTGCCCCCTAGGGGGAGGAGGGCATCGGCCAGGGAGGGAGAGAGATGGGCGGTAATAAGCAACAGTTGGCTGACCACCAGAGTGGTTTTGGTGGCTGGCAAAATCCCCTTGGCCTGTACCAGATTAAAAATTTCCAGTTGGCCCAAAAAAACAATCAGACCAAAGCCAACGGTAAAGTACCAACTCCCCAGAACAATCATGCCTAGGGCCACCCCAATGGCGACCAGTCCGCTAATGATTCGAGACCATGGCATAGGCGGTGCCCAGTAGCGTTCAACCGAATTGTTGAACCTGTAGGTGAATCAGCCCTCTACCCCAAAGCACCGCAGGCACCCTAGGGAATAGACCATTTACACTGTGCCATAGTTTCGCCAGTCCCATGGGCTTCAGCTTTGGCGGACTGGGGTTGCAGCCAGGTAAACCAAACCAGTCCTGACCAGCGGGCCTGGCTGATACCCTGTCCCCCGGGTCAGACCGTTGTCAGCGGGGGTTTTTGGGCCTGAATCACCTGCAGGCTGCCGCCCGCATAGAGCCGCTGAGCCACGCCGGCGAACCCAAGCTGGCTCAGTTCTTGGGGCATATTGGCCCGCAGCATCTGCCAGGCGGTTTGGGTTTCAAACAACCACAGGAACAGGGCCAACCCTGGCCAGAACCCAGGATTTTGAGGTCGGTGGAAATCGATCAGAGTAAAAATTCCCCCCGGCTTAAGAACCCGTAGGACTTCCTTAAAAATGGCGGCTCGCTGGTCATCTGTCATTTCGTGGATAGCCGCACTGCAATGGACCACATCAAACCGGCTATCCTCCAGGGGCATCGCTTCAGCCCAGCCCTGGACAAACTGGGCCTGGGGGACATTCCGTTCAGCCCGTTGCAAGGATAGGGGTGAGGCATCTAAACCGATTACGTTGGGGCTATAGGCGGTTAAAAAGCGAGTGGTTTGCCCACTGCCACAACACAGATCGAGCAGGGCCATGTCCTGGCTGAGGGTTAAACCCTGTAGGGCCAAGGTGCGAAATGGTTGCTCACCGCCAACGGTGAGGGCGGCGGTGCGGGCAATGCCATCGAATAACCACTGATAGCGATAGCTTAGGGGGCGTAAAAAAGTGGCCATCACTCACCTTGCAACGAGAAACTGGAGGTGAGACCATTCCCCCGCCCCCGCCTGATCCGGATCGCTGAACATGCCCGAGCAACTGGGATTTCTATAGTAGGCGATAGCGGGTCTGGCCTGGAACCCTCTTAAGCCAATGATAAGGGGTTGTTAACGAGCGCCCAGGTTAACTGCAGTAGGCTAGTAGAGAAGGGTAGAGAAATTCCTGTGACCTGACCCGTAACGTGACCTGACCCGTAACGTGACCTGACCTGTAATGCGGGTCTGTGCTCTGCTTGGGTGCCCAGGGTGCCTCCTAGAACTGCGGTGGTTTTGTCCTGGTTTGTTGTTTACCTGGGCAGATTGTGAACAAATTGGCCTGTTATGCTTGCCCGACCGGAGCCCTGGCAGATCAGATCCAGGACTTTTTAGATGCCAGTGAGAAAGTGCTGGGACCTAATGCCGCCCACGCTGGTTTGCCCTACTGTACGCTCATTGACCTCTTTGAAGAAACAACGAGTGCGGTGCCCCTCTATGCCCAAAGCCTGGATCGGGCCTACAAACTGAACCGACGATCGCGCCCTGACCCCGTACTGACCCTGGAGGGGTTCAAACAATCCCCGGCTCATTTAGAATTAGCCCTCACCGCTCCCTGGCTGCGGCAACTGATGGTGAGCTTCACCTGTACGGTCAAATCCCCTACTCGCAAAGCTCCCTTGCCCCTCCAAGACCATCTGGGTATTGTCCTGGCCAACGGCTACCCGGCTAATCAGGCGGCGGAACTGTTGCATAGGGCCCAGGCGATGATTCGCCTAGATTGTCCCAGCCACTGGGAACTGCGCCTTTATCAGCGATCGCTGGACGGGCGCTGGTTACTGCACCAGAGTTGGGATCTCGGGGCCGGCCAGCCGGGGCCGGCGGCGGCAGCATGAAAGAAGTCGACAGAGGCTGCCAACCGCCCTCGGTATCCTGACCGTTAGCACCCCTGGGTAATCCTGACCATCCCGGTAGGGAGCAGGGGCACAGACCGATGCTGGCGGTCAACCCTAGGCTGAGGCGGGATAGGCCGCCATGGCACCCTGGGTTTAGGGAACCGGGTCAACCACCTGCCATTGGTCCTGGCTGTCGCCCCGGCTGAACACCAGGGTGAAGTCCCTCACTTGGCGCTGTTGGGATCGAGCTAACCCGCCTCCCTGCAGTCGGTAGGTGCCTTGTACCTGCACGGCGGACTGATTGGCCACGGTGATCCAGTGGTGGTCTGTAATTCTTACACTCTTCACCTGGGTCGGGATAATCGCTTCCTCTGGCAGGGCTAGTTGCTGACTCAAGAGGGCCTGGGTCGCCGCTACCTTTTGAGCGATCGCAGCGGCCACTATCGCCCTGGGCGGTACCGGATTCACCAGACCGCACCCCCACAGCGCCAGCGCCAGCGCCAGTCCCACAATCAGACGCCCCAGGCGGATGGATCTCAGTTTGGCCATTCGCTCCCCTCCATGGCACCGCTATACCCAAGCTATACCCTAAAGGTCCTCCGGATCGAAGCGATCATCGAGCTCCTCATCCGCTTCAATGGGTAGGGAGGCACCGCCGATGGAGAGCTTTTCCCGCACCGCCGTTTCCACCTGGGTGGCCAGGGGGCCATCTGCCATCAAGCGCAGCACCGTGTTGTCCCGACCCTGGCCAATGTTGTCGCCCTGGTAACTGTACCAGGCGCCGCGGCGAACCATGACCCCGGTTTGCTCAGCCAGGTCTACCAGGCAACCCATGGTTGAAATGCCTTCGCCAAAGAGAATGTCAAACTCGGCTACACGAAAGGGCGGGGCCACCTTATTCTTGGCGACCTTAACCTTGGCCCGAATGCCGAATTCCTCGGTGCCCTTTTTGAGGGTTTGCATGCGGCGAATATCTAACCGCACTGAGGCATAGAACTTGAGGGCATTCCCGCCGGTGGTGGTCTCCGGGTTGCCGTAGGAAATCCCAATTTTTTGCCGCAGTTGGTTGAGGAAAATCACCGTGCACTGGGACTTACCGATGCTGCCGGTAATTTTCCGCAGGGCCGGAGTCAATGACCACCAGGTCAATGGCCGCCGATCGCACCAACTGATCCACCACCTCCAGACCCATTTCCCCCGTATCGGGCTGGGATACCAGCAATTCATCGATATTCACTCCCAGGGCCCGGGCATAGACGGGGTCCAGGGCATGTTCCGCATCTACAAAGGCGGCCACGCCGCCGGCCTTTTGCACCTCGGCAATGGCATGGAGGGCCACGGTGGTTTTACCTGAACTCTCTGGCCCGTAGATTTCAATAATGCGGCCCTTGGGGATGCCCCCGCCCAGGGCTAAATCCAGGGTGAGGGCGCCAGTGGGAATGGTTTCCACCTGCATGCGGCTGGCTTCGCCCAAGCGCATGATGGCCCCCTTGCCAAAGTTGCGCTCAATCTGGTTGAGCACCATGGAGAGGGCCTTTTGCTTTTCAGACAGGTCGTTCGGTCTAGCGGCCATGGCAGATAAATGGGTGAGGGTCGGTTGGCAACCAGGCAGGGAGAATCATCTAGCCTGCCCAAGTCAAGAAGTGTAGTTGCTCTTGGGCAAAAGCTCCAGACCTCAAGCAAAAACCAGTTGCCATTGCCAATTCATGATAGTACACTTGAACCACAAGCAACCTCGGTCTTAGGTCGTGGGGAGTCTAGGGGTCTGACCCCAGGTTGACCCCTGCTAGCAAAGGCTTAGGATTATTTCTGCCCGCTTCCCCGTCTTCCCTTTGGAGGCAATCGCCCATGGCTTACCGTCAAATCATTTATGTTGCTGCGTTTCCAGGTTGGATTGCCGGGGTCACCTACCAGCGCAGTGAGGGCTATCGCTGCTGGGTGCTGGGTCCCAACCAAGCCGTGCTCAATGACGGGGCCACCTACCCCACGAGTCAGGCCGCGATCGCCGCTGGGCGTCTATTCATTCACCATGCCCTTCAGGCCGAGCTCGATGCGGTGGTTGAAGAAAACCCTGAGCCCGAGGATCAACCGCTGGATCGCCCCCCCAGTTCCTAGTCAACAGTATGGATGGGGCCGTGAGTCGGCCGCCCCGGGCTTTGGGCGAATTGACGGTGGGGCTGAACCCCATCCCCAGCATCCAGAGCGTTGGAAGTTTCTCCCCAGGGCCATCACACGACCGGATCGGAGAAAGGATTTAAACCTGATCGAACTTGGGATCGGAATCTTGGGGTGTTCCCATCAGAACCACCTCAGCCCGGTCCATCCAGGTCTCAGATGCTTCTGAAAGGCTACAGATTTCAACCTGGATGCGGTGTAAAGAACTACCAAAATTTCAACTTGCGGCCAGCGTACAGACACATTTTGAGTAAAATCAGCCCCTCTTTCACATGGGCGATGTTGGAACTGCCGTAGGTGCGAGGCTGGTAGCGAATCGGCACCTCGACGATATGCAAGTTAAGCTTGGCGGCCCCAAACAGTAGGTCAAAATCCCCAAAGGGGTCAAACTCGCCAAAGTAGCGGCGACCGGCGGTAATGCGCTGGTAGTCTCGGCGCCACAGCACCTTGGTGCCGCAGAGGGTGTCCTTCAAAGGTTGCTCTAGTAGAAAGGAAAACAGCAGGGCAAAAAACTTATTGGCCAGGGTGTTTAACCAGGGCATGGCCTCCCTAGAGCGGGGATACATCAGGCGCGACCCATTGGCAAACTCCCCCCGCCCCGATCGCAGCACCTCCACAAAGTGGGTCAGGTCTTCGGGGGGAACCGTCAAGTCGGCGTCGAGAATCAGCAAGACATCGCCCCTGGCCTGCTCAAACCCCAGCCGTACCGCATCGGCTTTGCCCTTGCCGGTTTGCTGAAAAGCCTTGAGGCGAAAGGGGCCTCGGTAGGCCGCCAGTAGGGCCTGAATCGCCGCCCAGGTGTCATCTTGGGAATGACCTTCAACAAAAATAACTTCGGTGTGGTCGCCGAGGGGAGGCAGGCGACGGAGGGCGGCCTCAATATTCCCAGCTTCATTGCGGGCCGGAATCACCACTGCCACCGTCGGCCAAGCTGCCGGTTGATAGCAG
>DVEE01000187.1 GCA_015295885.1 Leptolyngbyaceae cyanobacterium M65_K2018_010 | reverse complement strand
GTTACCGACGCAGAGATTTTAGAGGCCTATCGGCTGCTCGCCCACGAGGGAGTGTTTTGTGAACCGGCCAGTGCCGCCTCGGTGGCAGGTCTGCTCAAGGTGGCAGAGCAGGTTCCCGCTGAGACTCGGGTCGTCTGTGTCCTGACTGGCAACGGCCTTAAGGATCCGGATACGGCGATTACCCACAGTCAAAACCAGGTTAAAGCCGGATTGAACCCCGATGTTGTGACCTTAGCCAAGGCCATGGGCTTTTAGGCTAGCCTAGCCGCCTAGGCCCCTTTGCTGTCACGAATCAGCACTAAATCATGGATGGGGCAATGGGGAATGGTTTCGTCGGCGCTATGTCGGTACCAACTCTGGTGGCAGCTCACCACGGGACAACGATAGCGAGGGCTTTCAACTTGAGAGGTGCTCCCTACCAGCGGTGAATAGCGATCTTCGGTAGTCGGACCGATGACTTGAGATTCGTTTAATACCATTTTGCTCTATTCCGTAGCGAGGCAGGTCTGGATTCAACTCTGGCTAAGATGGCCTGGTGGTGAGCGATCTTCGGGGGGACCCAGCCCCAGGGAACAGTTGGCCCCCAGGGGTCTGATGCTTCAGAGGTTTGGGGCGGCAGGAGCGACCCCAGCTGAATGCTGGACTCAACTAGGGCCAGCTAGCTCTCTGCCTTGATAATACTGGCGATTCCAGGTGATTGGTTACAGTTTTTACAAAACTCAGCGCCTGCTCCTAGCCGCTGCCACCCGTAGCACCTCTGCCCTGGCTCACCGGGCCAGCATCAATGGCCTGGGACTAGGGTGTACCATGGAATCAGTAGGTTGGCTCAAGGGGCACCATGGCTAAGATTGCTGTGATTGATTACGACATGGGTAACCTGCATTCGGCCTGCAAAGGCCTGGCAATCGCCGGGGCATCCCCCTTCATTACCAACCTGGCAGCGGACCTGGAACGAGCCGATGCTCTAGTCTTGCCCGGGGATGGGGCCTTTGACCCGGCCATGCAACACCTGCGGGCACGCGACTTGGTGCAGCCCCTTAAAGAAGCTATCGCCAGCGGCAAACCTTTTCTGGGTATCTGTTTGGGGTTGCAACTATTATTTGACTATAGCGATGAGGGGAAAGAAGCTGGACTGGGCCTGATTCCAGGTCATATTAAAAAATTTCGCAAAGAACCCGATATTACGATTCCCCACATGGGCTGGAACCAACTCACCCTGGCTCAACCGGAGCTGCCCCTCTGGCAAGGAATTCACAGTGGTGACTGGGTATATTTTGTCCATTCCTACTACGCTGAGCCCTTAGATGCCGCGGTGGTTGCCGCCACCACTACCCATGGAACCCAGACTGTAACCGCCGCCATTGCCAAGGACAACATCATGGCGATGCAGTACCACCCAGAGAAATCTGCGCCCGCGGGTCTTACCATGCTGGCCAATTTTGTTGCCTGGGTAGAGGCCCAAAGACCGGTGGCGGCCCTCTAACCATGCTGCGTATCTATGGTAACCGTGCCCTCAAGACCTTGCCTGGTCTAGAGACTCGACCGACGCCAGCCCGGGTGCGGGAGGCACTGTTTAACATTTGGCAGGGGCGCATCCAGGGCTGTCGCTGGCTCGACCTCTGTACCGGTAGTGGCGCCATGGGAGCCGAGGCCCTCTGCCGGGGAGCGGTGGCGGTGGTGGGCATTGAAGCGTCGGCCAAAGCCTCTGCCATCAGCCGTGATAACTGGCAAAAAGTTGCCAAACCGGACCAGACCTTCCGCCTAGTTCAAGGAGATGTGGTTCAACAGCTCTCGCAGTTGCGAGGCCAACCCTTCGACTTTATTTATTTTGACCCGCCCTATAGCAGCGGGCTTTACAACCCCGTCCTGGAAAGGGTGGTGCAGTGCCAATTGCTAGCTCCCACGGGTGAATTAGCCGTCGAACACAGTTCTACAGGATGGACCCCAGTGCCGATCGCCGGTTTAGAACTGATTCGCCAAAAACACTATGGCACTACCCACCTAGCCTTTTACACCCTAGCGGCCAGGAACCCAACCGCCGATGCAGAGCTGGACAACGGCAAAAGATAGGGGAACCATTAAAAATCCTTACGAGTTTGTCCTGGGGTGGATTTTTGATTCCGGAATTGGTAACACTGGATACAGATAGTTTTCTGCCCCTGGGCCTCCTCACCCGTTGTGGGTGACTGCCTGGGTCCGGGCCTATCCGTTCATCTCCAGAGTTGGAGACGGAAGTAGGGATTTTCCCGAAGGAACGCGCCTCTTAACCCCTATAACTGTGGAGGCGAAATCCATGAGTGTCAAAACTGCAAAATTAATCCGCCAAATTCGCCAGGCTCAACAGCTCGGACAGGCAATTTTGGCATTGACTGGGCTCACGAACCTCAACTTGGTCTACGCCTTTGCCACCGAAACCAGCCTAGTGATCAACTGCCGGGATTACGCTTCGCTGTGGCAACTAGACGATGCCCATACCCAAATTCGTCAGGCCATCAACCGGATGGGCTTAGGCATTACCAACATCTGGATCGAAAAGGAAGGCCAGTGCGCCTACGACCTTTAACCCCCTCGCCCCCATCCCGTTCCAGGGCCAATAGCCCAGGACACTGCCACCGGAAAGGTCTCTAACAGGTAATGCCTGGTCAGGACTTGCCCCCTCCCCAGAGGCTAGATCCGCTGGCCGTTGAGGCCAGGGAATGAACTGCAACCGGAGGCTAAGCAGCGTCTGTTTGGGCTACCTGCAAGGCCACCGTAGCGATGGCTAAGCTGAGGCGGGCCCGATCAACCTCCGAAATCTGGTTCCAATCGGTTTGGGGAATGGCGCTCAGGCTCAGGTCTAAAATTTCAGACTGACCATCCCGTAGGGCATAGGCCAGGGGCCGGGCCAATACAGCCAGATCGTCCTGTTCCCAGGTGGGTAGTACCGCCTGGGCGCAAGCCACCAACTGGTCCAATAGGGACTGGCCGCTATCCACCATGGCCAGGGCGGTGGTGGCAATGGATTGCAAAACCTGGCTGGGAATAGACCCTTGAAACCGATTCAGGAGCGATTCAGCAACTGGGTTAGGCCGTCCCGCCACTTGGGCCCACTGGCTTTCCAAGTCAGCGGAAAACCTCTGCCAGCCAGCGGCGATCGCGCCATCCAGGGAAGCATCCGCTAACTCCGCCTCCGCTTCCGCCAGGTAAGCCTCTGCCTCGGGGCTGAAGGGTGACCAAGGGTAGGGCGGCTGGGGGTTAACCAGGCTAGCCAGGAGGTCCGCTTCGGCAGAGGAGGAAGACTCGGGAACGGGGCTAGCGGCTGAAGTGGGTTGGGTCATAGGACAACAGAGAAACACACTGGACAGGACAACAACGACAACTACACCATGGCTCCCTATCATTCCGTATCCTAACCCCGGAATGGCCTAAAGAATTAACACAATAGAGACGACCTGGGACTACCCTCCAGGGTCAATTCCATCAGTTGACCTTCTAGGCTGCCAAAGCGTATGGGAGTTCCCAGGGGCAGGGCAATCTCAGCCCGATGCACATGCTGCCAGGTTTGGCCATCAAAGTAATAGGAGCCAAACCGGGAAAAATCCCTCAAAAAATAGGCGATTTGATCTGGCTCAGAGCTCAGCAGGTGGCGGCCAAAAATTTCCGCATGCTGGCCCGAGACCCAGGGCTCTAAAATCACCAGATCATTATCGGGCAAGCGCCCCACCCGCAGCAGGCCGCCCTGGAGAGGCCACTGGCGCGAGGGAGTTGCTAAGCAGCGCATGACCACCGCTTGGCCGGCGGGGGCCGCCTGACCGGGCAACTGAGTGACGGCCAGGGCTGGCGGCCTGAGCAAGTCGCCGCCAAACTGGGGGTGCTGATAGAGAACGGGCAGAGTCCAGGCGGGATGGTTGAATCGATACACCGCCAGCAGATGCTGCCGAGCCAGAGCCATGGCCTGGGCCACGGATTGTCGTTGGGCTAATCCCTGAGCCAAAACCTGGATGAAGGCCAAGGCTTCTTCATCGGCAATGGAGTCGCGCATCGCCAGCACGGCAGGCACGCCATGGTGCAATAGGACTTCCGCTAAACTGCTCCGCGGTAACACCTGCCCGTGCTGCCGGTCGGGTTGGGCCCCCCAGCAGGTATTAAACACCGCTAGCCTAAGTCCTCCCCGCACTAAGGCCTGAGCCAGTTCAGTGCCACTCAGGGTAGTGCCCTCCCTTAAAAACAGCAGGCCCCCATCCGCCCCCGGCACCCCATGGCCAGCGTAGAAAAAGACATTAAACCCCCCGGTCTCTAGGGTATGGACCAAGGTCTTCAGGTCGGGCTCCACCAGGGTTTGAACCTGACAGAGAGCCGGTTGCGCCCCCTGATTCAGACGGGAGCTGCTGAGTTCTAACAGATCCTTTAGCACCTGGGCTTCCTGGGGCAATTGTAAAACCTGGTCGGCGGGGGTATCGGTACCCACCTCATCCTGGCCTAGCACCAACAAAATCCGCAGGGCAGGGGATAGCTCCAGGCGGGGTAGGGCCTCGACGGCACTGGTGGTCCGACTCAATAAAACCTGCGGACCCAGGGCCAGAGCTGGCCGACCGGGTTGCGGTTGGATAATTTCCCAGGGCAGATTGATCAGTTCGGGAGGGCGAATTTCCAGTTGCAGATGGAGCGGACGGTCCTGCCCCATGGCCATACCCAGACTGCGTTCCAGGGTTTGGCGTAGGGGACCATCAAATAGCCACTGCCATAGACTCACCCCCAGTCCCTGCATCAACCGGCCGGTATAGGCGCCGGTCGACGGGGTGGGAACCACTCGATCCAACAGCTCATCCAGGCAAAACTGGGGAACGTAGGCGGAAGGAACGTGGGGAACCGCCGGTAACCGCCGTAGGGAAAAAAACTGTTGCCAACTTTCCCAAAGCCCCATCATGGTCTCATCCCATACCCGATCGCAGTGGACGTAGCCATCGGGAAAGGGGCAGTTTAAGACCCAAATAGCATAGTGGTGAGCATCCGCCTGGGTCAGCCGGTCAATGGCAATTCGCAGGGTGAGGGGATCAGTAGACGGCATAGGGGCAGGCGCAGGACAACCGGGGCAGCAGGACAGCTAAGGCGTGAATGGGCATCTTCCGGCCTGGCTGCGGGTAACCGTATCGAGGGCGGTAGCCCCACCGTAGAGTAGATGGGCCCGAGTCCAGCCTTCGTCCCCCGGTTGAGAGAGCTGCTGGGCCAGGGTGGCCCCCATCTGGGCCTCTAACTCCGTTGGAGTGGTCGGGTTGGTCGGGGCGGATTCCCGGGGCACCTGCTGCAGCGACGCCCCAGCGGGGATAGAACAGACCTGCAGCCGTACCCACTGGGTTCGATCGGCCAGGGTTTGGCGATTCAGTACCCTTAGAATACTGCCTGCTGGAATCATTGGGGTTGACGGGGCCAGGGGCGGCGCGATCCCAGGGTCAGCGGCGGGGGGGGGGGAAGCCGCCAGGCGCAGCGCCCCTGCCTGGTTGAGGAAAGCTGCCGATGGACTCACCTGCCAAAAGGATCCGACCGGAATATCCGCGGTTAGCGCCTGGGCTCGGGGGAACAGGGGCTGACCCGCTATACTGGCTACCGGCCAGGCCGGCGCCGTTGGCCGCAGACCGACCGGTTGAGGGCGTTGCCGGGAGTAGGCCCAGCCCGCGGCGGCCAGCACCAGCAGAGAGACTGCGGCTCCACTGAACAATGCCCGCCAGGGAGGGCGACGGGACGCCACCGGTACCGCTGGGGCGGTGGCAACCACTGGGGTAAGCGGGGGGGAGAGGGTCGGCCGATCCAAGCCCGGCCGATCCGTGGTCCGGGACTCTGGCTCTAAGGGAATTAACCGTGCCCCCGGTAAGGTTGGCAGGGCTGTAATTTTGGGATCTAACCGCAACAGACCCACGGTGACATTATCGTGGCCGTTGAGGCGATTGGCCTGCTGAATCAGTTGCTCTACCACCGGAGTCAGGGGCTCGGTATGGCCCACCAGGGGCCTCACAGTAAAAGGCCACAGGGCCTCGATGCGGTCGTAGTCACTCAACCCGTCGGAACAGAGCAGCCACACACTGGGATCATCCAGCAGCAAGTGTTGCACCGTCGGGTAAAGATAGCCGGAATCATTGATTCCCAAAGCCTGAACCAGGGCACCCCCGCCAGGCATTTGTACCGCCTCCTGGTAGAGGGCATAGCCGAGATGGGTTTCCCGGGACGCCACATCGTCATCGACGGTGATTTGGTAGCAGGTCTGGGCGCTCACCCGATAGGCGCGGCTATCCCCCAGGTGCGCGATCGACAGGTAGGGGAAATGCACCAGGGCAACCACAACGGTAGTGCCCATGCGGGCTCGGGCCGATCGCTGCTCATCGTCATTGCGACTGACAATCGCATTATTCGCCTGGATGATTGCCTGCTTCAGGTGGTGGGCAACCTGGCTGGGGCTGAGGTCAGGCTGCTGGGCCAGGGGCTGGAGGGCCTCTCGTAGTAGCTGAATAGCCGTTTGAGAGGCAATGTTACCCTGCTCGTGGCCGCCAATGCCGTCACAGACGAGCAGTAGGGGCAGGGCCTGGGCGGTGACGCTGGCCTGGGACAAGACCTGATGCTGGGGCTCCGCCTGGGGGTAACAGGCATCTTCGTTGCGATCGCGACTGGGTCCCTGATCCGTATCGGCCACCCAATCGAGGCCCACCGAGAGCCCCTGGGCCAGAATTTGGATGGCCTGTTGCAATTCCTCAACCAGGGTGGTGCTACTGGTCAGCCAGCCATCCCCTAGGGCAGTGACCAACCAGTCCAGGTAGGCCTGAATAGCAGGCTGGGCGGTTTCGACCAGATTGGACCATAGGGATCCCAGGCTGGCCAGGGTGATCGGTGGGTCACCGGCTGGATCTGGCACCAGCCTGGTCAGCCGTAGCAGCGCCTGGTCAACCCGCAACTGCTCTGGGCTGAGCAGCGTGGCCGTCACCTGCTGCTGCGCTAAAAGGGGCCACAGGGCAGCGATTTGACGTAACCAGTTGAGCTGTTGCAGGGCGGTACCCTGGGCCCAGGCTTGGGTGAGGGTGGGCAGTAGAGTAGCTTCAACTTGGTCTTGATCATCCAGCTTTAAACCCAGGGGAGCCGCCTCTAGCAGGAGTACATCGGCAGCGAGCCGGCTTTCCTCCGCGGTCAGGTAGTAGTAGGGCCGGGGAATATGTTGGGCCAGTTCCGATAGGCGCAGGTAGGGCAGCACCTGAGGCGGAAGGTTAGCCAGGGGTTGTAGGGGAACCTCCGGTTGCGTATCCAGCCAGATGGGATGCTGCCACACCTGAAACCGATTGGCCACAATGGTGTAGGGCGGGAGTTCCCGGTCAAGTTCGCTGACCGCTAGCAAAAAACGGTACAGCAGGGGGGTTTGACAAACTTGACAGCGACCCAGGGGCAGAGACGTATCGGCCCGACAGGTCGGATTGGAACATTGGAGGACCATCCCGCGGCTCTATAAAAGGCTACGACGATTTTATCCAACTTCCTCCCTCTGCCAGCATGACTTATGCCTGCCTAGGTCCGATCCTAGGCCGAGGCCGCCTCCTCGGCGACAACCTGGGGTAGGCCCATGCTGTAATTCAGGGCGCGGCTCTTGAGGTTATAGCTAATCTCTCCCTGCTGCAGCAGGCGGCGGATAAAGTGCTCTAGATCCGAGCCAATGCGGCGGAGGTTATAGTCTGTCAGGGCTTCCCCGGCGGCGGCATCCACCAGTCGATCAAACTCGGCATACACGGCCTTCAGGGCTGTATCTGACCAGTTAAATTCGTTGTCGGGGTCAATATCGAGGGTGAGCCGATCCTCACTGGGCACCAGAGCATTGTTTTCCACCGTGGCGGTGTAAATGTGAACGTGGCGGGTTGTGGACTTGAGCATCATCGTTACATCGACTCCCTCTGACAGGACAGTTAAGGCTAATGGAGCGCAAGGCAGCAGGATAAGGGCAGCAGGATGAATCAGAGGCTAGTCACGCCAGGAATTCATCGATCAGCCATGGCCTAACCCATCTGCCAGCTATACGTATTAAAACCTATCGGAGCCCTGGAGCGGGCTAGATAGGGCTAAAAGAACCCCATGGTACACCCCTCAACTAGCCTAGAGTCATCCCCTGCTGCCGCCTTTCGGCAGGGAAGATGACGGGCCCCATCAGGGCGCCGTTTGATTCAGGGTCCACCAATCCATCAGTATAACTTCCCACACCAGGCGAGGCTGCACGAAACGCCGCAAATATCCCTTGGCTTGTTCGAAGCGAGGTAACCAGGGCCGACTTACCATCGGATCCCTATGCCAATGCCAGGCGATCAGGTAATCCAAAAGCCAAAGTTGGGATTCCCCATCGAGGGTCTTGGCGATCTGCCGGGCCTGTTCCAGGGCCTGACGCAGGGTGAGGGGTGGTTGCCGCAGGGCCTGGAGCAAATCCTCTGGAATAGTTTGCAGCTGTTGAAAGGCCGCGATCGCCTGGCCAGGGCTACCCTGAGCCAGGGTCAGAATTTCTGCATATTGAAGAATCTCCCCCTGTCCCAGCCGCTGCAATACCGTAGCCATATCGGTCGCCGTCAGCCGCTGGAAAGGAATAGTCTGACAGCGGGAAACCAAGGTGGGTAAAAGGGTCTGGGGGCCTGGGGCCAACAGTAAGATGGTGGCCTGGCCTGGCTCTTCCAGGGTTTTTAAGAGGCCGTTAGCCGCAGCTTCTGCCATGGTCTCCGCCCCCTCCAGCACCACGACCGCCCGACCAGCTTCCAGGGGCGGCCGACTTAAAAACTGGGTTATTTGCCGCACCTGCTCCAACCGAATTTGGGGCG
>DVEE01000106.1 GCA_015295885.1 Leptolyngbyaceae cyanobacterium M65_K2018_010 | reverse complement strand
AGCTTGTTTGCAACTCTCGTTGGGCGGGCAGCAGAGGCTCAGGACTGATTTGAGTGGTCAACCATTCAACGCCTGAGGCGATCGCATTATTCATGGCATGGGCCACCATGGGTACCAGTAGCGATCGCGTGCTCAAGTACAGCAGTGCCATCACCACCCCAAACACAAACAAACCCACCAGGTTGGAATGCAACAGCCCAAACAGGATTGAGGTCATCAAAATCGCAGGGCGAATTCCCCACTTCACCCCCCAGCGATGCAAGAGGATACCCCGAAAAATAAACTCTTCAGTTACGGGTGCTACCACCACCACCGAAAACACCATGACTCCGTTGTACAGTCGGGGAGAGGCCGTCTTCTCCGCGGAGAGAAGCACCGATTGCTGCCAGGTGGTTTCTAACCACTGGGGGGCTACTAAGGATAGGCCCAGATAAAAAAGCTGAAACGCCCCCAGGGAGAACAAAAACACCCCGATGACTAATCCCAACAGTCGCACCCAAGAGAGGTGTTGGGGCCAAGTCCCGATTAAAAGAGGTAGTTGTATGGGGCTGTGCCGGGCAACTATGAGGATAGCCAGGCACAGACTGGAAAAAATCAGAGTATAGAGAATAGGAGCCAGAATGGGGTCTTCGGCCTGGAGCGGTACAACCTTAAAAGCACTGAGCACAACCAGGAGTAGCCCCAACCCCAGCCCAATAGCGAAAAAGACGAGCACCACAAGCCGGGCTTTGAGCGCTAGAAAAGGGTTGTCAGGCGTTGCCATAGACCGGTATAGCCGCCCCCCGTATGTCTTGAGCGGCCTCAGAGGCCAAAAAACAAATCACCCCCGCCAGGGATTTTGGAGTCACCCACTGGTTCGCCTGGGCATCTCCCATCGATTGGCGATTGGCGGTCGTGTCAATGACACTAGGGAGCACTGTGTTAGCGGTAATGTTGCTCCCCCGAGTTTCATCGGCAATGGCCTTAGTCAGAGCCACTACGGCAGCCTTAGCCGCACAGTAGGCCGATAGCTGCCCCACAGGCTCGACCGCTCCCCGCGAACCAATCGTCACTATCCGACCGTAGTTCTGAGCTTGCATGCGCTTCAGGCTGTGCTTGCAGACTAAAAAGGTGGTGTTGAGATTGAGGTCTAACACTCGCTTCCAGTCGTGATAGGCATAATCAGCGGTTGGCCCCATGGCAAATCCCCCCACCAGGTGAATCAAACTATCCAGGCGGGGCATCTGGTTGATCAGAGAAATCACCGTAGCTTCATCAGTTAAATCAGCCTGAACCAGGGTCAATTGGGCTCGTTGGTTAGCCGGTATCAGTGACCGTAAACGCTCCGCCTCAGCCTCCTGCCGGTAAGTTACGACCAAGCTGGCCCCCTCAGCCAAAATGACTTGGGTCACACTCGTGCCCAGCCCACCCGTTCCTCCCGTAATCAGGATATGTTTGCCATCCATAGCCGATTAGGTGCAAAACCTTAACCTTCTTCTAGCATGAAATGAGAAAACTCGTAGCTTAGCCGGGCCGGCTCCGCCAACGGACCACCACAAACTCCATCGTCTGCCATCCCCAGGTAAGCTAAAACAGGGTGCAAGCTACTCTTCACTGGCCTTCCATAACAATCCCAAACCCCCAGCCCTAGACACCCCCGCTAAAAATACCCCTGGAATTTTTTCTTTGGGTTTTGCCAGGTGCCGTCACAGGGCAAGTGCCAAGGCGTAGCGAATAGCACCTATGACCGATTCCGCCGTTCAGACCGGCCCTGCCCTTATTCTTATGGCTGCCCTAGGCCTAGCTCCCTCACCAGAGCTGACAACCGCCCTGGAAGCAGTTCCCTATGGTCTTCATCACACCCTCACCGTAGCCGATACCCTCACCGCAGTACGAGAGCGATCGCCGGAGTTACTGATTATCCTCACCGGCGGCTTCGGCGAGGCCGAGCTAGAGGTTTGTCAAACCCTCAGTCAACATCCTCAGACCCGTTGGATCCCGATCTTGGTGATCGGTCAAGATCAAGACCCCATGGCCCGCGTTCAAGCCTTTCAGGCTGGCATTGTGGACTACATCAGCCCAGCACTTTGCCCAGCAGAAATTATCGCCCGGGCCCAGGTTCACATCAATCAGTATCGGGTGTATCAGCGACTGAGCCTCCAAGCTCAACGAGCCA
>DVEE01000038.1 GCA_015295885.1 Leptolyngbyaceae cyanobacterium M65_K2018_010 | reverse complement strand
TCTGCTCGGCCCGTTGAATGCCTTTCACCTCGGGGTCTACGAAGGCTTCGGCCAGACTGGTTAAGGGGGCTGGGCCTGGGGTGAGGTACCGGATATCCCAGTTGGGGTGACGGTCCGAAAGGCTTTGTTGGTTGAGGTGGTGTATTAACCCCGCCCGCAGCAGGGACGTTTTGCCCACCCCAGATGCGCCAATGAGGGCGCAAAAGCGCCCGTCACTCACCTGTTCCACCAGGGTTTGGGTGAGAGCCTCGCGACCAAAAAATAAGCTGGCATGGGAGGTATCAAAGGGAGCTAATCCCTGAAAGGGACAAAAGCCGTAGCTTAGGTGTTTGAGTTGCTCCAAAGTAGAGGTTTTTGTCGGACCCGGGATCGCCGGTGCCACTCCAGCCAGGCGAGTCAGGACAATTTCCCCACCGGAACTTTCAAAAAGCGGTTGTTGCAGTTCTCCCTTCAACTGGCGAGTGACGGCGTCGGTCAAGGAATGGCCGTTGACCAGTCCCCCTTTCACCTTGTAGGGGTTAAGCCCAGCCAGTAGGGCCTTCGTAAACACACTGTGGCTACCATCGAGGGCCTCATAGGCGGCTTCATATTCCCGAGAAGCTGCCATAAATAGGCGATCGGTGCCCGCTTTGGCCCCCGGATCGGCCTCCAGGATATTGAAGAATTCTCCACTATTACAGCAGTCGAGGATTATCACCCGCTGCCGCACCGGGCTCTCCTGCAGCAACCGCCGCAACCAATAAAGCGATAGCCCGTAGTGGCCCGCCGTCGGATTGGCATCACTGGTGGCCAGATAGCCCTCCTGAATGCCGGCGTGGCGCTGCAGCCCGTGGCCAGAATAGTAAAAAATAGCGGTCTGAGGAATGTTTTTACCCGCTGGTTTGAACAGGCGAATCAGGGCCTCTTCTAACATTGGGGTAGTGACCCCTGACTGTTGGCTGATGGCAGGCTTTTGATGGCAAATGGCCTCTGGCATTCGCAATACTCGACATTCCCCAAAGCTCTCCAAGCAGCGAGCTACTGCCTCGGCATCATGGGCCGGGGCGTTCAGACTAGGTAGATGTTGATAGACGTTGATGCCAACAACCAGCGCATCCCGTGACATTTTATGAGCACCCTGTTTAGCGTTTCACTCTGCACCGGTAGAGAGTGATCGACCTGGTCTGATTTATTGTTAACCTCTAGCTCCTGAATTACCTAGCTAAAACAAGCCAGTTAAGAACCTGGAAGCAGGGATAAAATCAACCCTTTAAACGCATTTACGACTTTACTGTAGCTAAGCGGGTAATTTCCCTTCAGGGGGGTGAAACCCCCAGGGCATAAAGTCCTTTATGTCAAGCCATAAACTGGGTTTGAAAACCCAGCCAAGGTCCCAGCCTGCGGGAGCAATTTGCCCTCAAAAAGGATCTGGTGCACGGCCTTTGGATCAGACAACTCTGAGCTTCCCCAAACCCTGCCTAATTTCCGTTGCTAAGTAGGTGGTCGATGAGGGTAAGAAGGGAGTCTGGGAACTGTGCCGCTGACGACGAAGCCCTGAGGCAGAGAGTTCCACCCCCTCCACCAACCGCATCTTCTACATTAATTGCACCCACCTACCTGGCTTCAGACCGGTTTCTGAAGCTCATCTAGGGTTGCCAGAACTTCCTGGCTATGGAGGACTGGGCGCACCCCCAGGAAACGGGCCCGCAGTAGGCCAGCGGGGTCAATCAGGTAAGTATGGCGTAATGAAGCAGCCCCCAGCCATGAACCGTAGGTCTTACTGACACGACCGTCGGGATCTGACAGCAGGGGAAATTCCAGCCCCTCAGCGTCGCAGAAGTCGGCATGGGAATCAACGCTATCCGCACTGACGCCAACGACTTGGGCATTTCTAGCCCGGTAGGCGGGTAAATCCCTCTGAAATCGTTGGGCTTCCAGGGTACAGCCGGACGTGAAGTCCCTTGGGTAAAAGTATAAAACCACCCACTGACCTTGAAAGTCTGATAAAGAGACCGATCCATCCCCACTGTTAGTTGGCAGGGTAAAGTCAGGGGCAGGAGTATCTAAGGGGATTTGCTCGCCCCCCAGGGCCATGGCGGGGCTCGGGGAGAGCACCCAGGTTAAGACCATTACACCGAGCAATAACAGGGCCTGTCTTAAACGACGACTCATAGATCCAATAGATTCAAAGGACTGAAAATTCTGTTTACTAAAGTTTACGTTAAACTCCCTGGCCATGGTTTAGTGCCCCGATCCCTCTAGTGCTTGCTACACCCAGGGGAATTAGCGCTAAATTAGGCCTGGCGATAATGGTCTTTAGGATGGTCTGGTCGAGTCCTATGCCTCAGCAAGAAGGGCTTTCCCCTGAACACTCGGATTGCTTAGCCTGTCGAATATTGGCGGGCCTTGAACCGGTTCCAGGCGGCGTCATTGCGGCTAATCCCTGGTGGATAGCAGATCATTGCGTAGGTCCCTACGGCCTCGGTTCAGTGGTGGTAAAAACCCGCACCCATCGGGAAAACCTCTGGGATCTGTCCATGGCTGAGGCGGCCTCTTTAGGGCCGTTTTTGCAACAGATGTCAGAATCGATTGCCCAGGCGATGCAGGCCGAGCGAGTTTACATTAGCCTCTGGGTAGACCAACCGCCTTATCATGTTCACTTTGTTTTGCAACCCCGCTATCCAGGCAATGGGCAGGAGTTGGGGCTGAAGGGGTTAGAATTGCAGGTCTTCCGCACTCTGGGTCAGCCCCCGGCGGCGGCGGCCATGGCGGCGGCGGCCGATCGCATTCGCCGCTACTGGCAGACCAAGTTTGCACCCCATGCCGCCCAGGTACCGGTTGAATGCGAGTAATCGTGCAGCGGGTAGCCGCTTCTCGGGTGACGGTGGCGGGAGCGGTGGTCGGCCATATTGGCCGAGGTCTAAACCTCCTGGTGGGCATGGCGGCGGGGGATACCTCCCAGGAAGTAATCTGGATGGCGCGAAAATGTTTGGATCTTCGGCTGTTTCCCTCCCCGGGGAGCGATCGCTGGGACTATTCTATTCAGGAGGTTGGAGGCGAAATTCTGGTAATCAGCCAATTTACCCTGTATGGAGATTGCCGTAAGGGTAGGCGCCCTTCCTTTGACCAGGCCGCTCCCCCTACCCAGGCCGAAGCCCTGTACAACCAATTTGTATCTTTGCTGAAAACCAGCGGGTTGCGGGTAGAAACGGGCCAATTTGGTGCTGATATGCAGGTTGAAATCCTTAATGATGGCCCAGTGACCTTGCTCTTGGAGCGGCCACCAGTGGTCTAGGGTGAGGGCTCAACCCGGACTCGACGAGTTTCCACGACTAAACCATCTTCCCGAATAATTACGGCTGAAATCCAGCGTTGATCAGGGGTGTTGGGGGCTGTGCCCAGCTTATAGAGACCACCGGCGGTTAATACATCAAACACCACCGGGCGAGGTTCAAAGAAGTCGACCGCGGTGACCCCTTCGTCCACCGCCACCCCCATTAACGAGCGGCCTTGCAAGGGCTCAATAACCACGGTATCGAAGGTAAAACTTTGTCCTGGGGTTAGGGTATTGGGCAGTTGAATATCTACGGTAGGAGGGTTGCTGCCAGAAACCAGGCGACTCGTCTCGCTGAGAATTTCCTGGGAGGCGACTTGACCATCCTGTAGGCGCTGCCGAGAGGTGACCTCTGCACTGAGACTGAGCCGCCGCTCAGGCCGGACCTGAACCCCCTGGACGCGGGTTAGGGTCTCAATGGTGTAGCCGCCAGAACTGGTGGGTTCCCAGGAAAGCAACTCAATGTCGTAGGAGAGGGTTCCATACCGCTGCCAGAAAGCTTCAAGGGTTTGGCGGAGCAAAGTGTGGTCAAACCCGGTATCGCTGGAAAAGGTTTGACTATAAAACTGCATGATTGCATCGAGGTCGCGATCGTTAGCGGCCGCTTCAATGCGCTCCAGGGTTTGGAGTAGTTCTGGGGGGGCCGTGGTGGCCGTGGCCGCCGCCGCTCCATTGCCCCAGGGGCTGAGCCCAAGCAGTACGACCGACACTGGTCCCAGGAAGTAGCGGCCCATAACCTCTCCACAGAAAAACCTTTTGCTTAAGCTTATAGCAATGGCTGGGGAGTTGGTATATTGGGAGGCGTTTTCCATGCCGGGGTTGGTTATGACCCACAAACCCGCTAAATGGCTGGTCGCCGCCAGCGGTACCGGAGGCCATTTGTATCCGGCGATCGCGACTGCCCTAGAGTTGCGCCAAGCCCACTACGAGATTGAATGGTTGGGGGTGCCTGACCGGTTAGAAACCTCCCTGGTGCCCAGGGAGTTTCCGCTCCACCGGGTAGCCATGGCGGGCATCCAAGGGCGGCCGGGGTTGGCTACGGTGCGCTTACTCGGTCAGTTGGCCCAAGCGACCTGGCAGGTGCGACAACTGCTCCGTCAGGGTCACTTTAGTGGCGTTTTGACTACGGGGGGCTACATTGCGGCTCCTGCGATTTTAGCTGCTCGTTCCCCGGGTTTAACCGCCGTCCTGCATGAATCCAACGCTTTGCCGGGTAAGGTCACGCGCTGGCTCAGCCCCTGGTGTACTACGGTGGCCCTAGGGTTTGAGGCGGCCCAGGCGTACCTGCCTAAAGCTCGCTCCGTAGTTGTGGGCACGCCGGTGCGACCTGAGTTTTTAACCGCTGACCCACCGGTTTTGAGTGACCCGATGGTTCCTGCGCAAGCGCCCTTGATTGTGGTAGTGGGCGGCAGTCAAGGGGCTGTGGCGGTTAATCGGTTGGTGCGGGCGGCCGCCCCAGCCTGGCTAGAAGCGGGAGCCTGGATTGTGCATCAAACCGGTCACAATGACCCTGACAGCGACAGTCTCAGCCATCCCCATTACCAGCATCGACCATTCTTTGAAAATATGGCCGCCTTGTTGTATCGGGCGAATCTGGCCATTGGTCGAGCCGGTGCGGGGACCCTGGCAGAACTAGCCATTACCCATACACCATCCCTGCTCATCCCCTACCCCTACGCCGCTGAGGATCATCAAACCGTCAATGCTAGGGTCTTTGCTGAAGCTGGGGCTGCCTTGTCTGTTGCTCAGGCAGAACTAACACCTGCCCGTTTACAAACCCAAGTGCTGGACCTGCTGAACCAGCCAGAGCGGCTCGCACCCATGGCTCAGGCGGCTGGACAGATGGCTACCAGAGACAGTGCGCAACGCTTGGCAGACATCGTCCAGAAGGTTACTGAGAAGTAGCGACAGTCTGGCTGGCCGCTGCGTCCGTGGTAGTGACCTGCAACGGTTCTAGCCGGAACCCAACCACGGGAATACCTCGGCAGAAAAACCCTAACTTAGAGCGCAGCTCGAAGGCCGGACTTTGAGCCCTGGCCCATTCAGCCTCGGTGTAGAGTTGATACCCCTGGGGACTGGCCACCAGTTGTACGGGCGTTTGCTTGGTGCGAGAAATCAAAATGTGAGTAGGTGAGAACATGATTAAAATCCTAGAGGGTTCAATGCTTTGACTTAGTTACTTTATGTAACTACGTTCTCAGCTTTGCGCACAGCCGCAAAAGCCGAACGGCAAGGTGGGACTTTCATGTAAGTAAGCTTTCCTAGAGAGGTTTGAAGGGCTACCTAGGGCGGTTCTCTGGCCCCCCAGGTTGGGCGATTCATATTAAATTGTTAACTATAGCTTCGCAAAACTTCATCTCCTCAAAGGCGTCCCCCATTTTCAGCTAGCTTCTCTATATGCATGAGTTTTACGCCAGCCAAGCCCTAAGCCTACGAGTGCCCAACGAGGTGATTCCGATTGAGCACTATTTGCGCCAGCCCCAGCGACTGGTGCATGCGATTACTGATCCTCGTCGCATAGAAATGCGGGAGGAAGGACTCTATCGCCTCAGCCTACGCCCGCTTCAATTCCTGGGTATTTCGGTTGAGCCCAGGGCCGATCTACGGGTTTGGGGTCTAGCAGACGGCACCCTCTGCCTAGAAGCGGTGGACTGTGAAGTACGGGGCCCTGAATATTTAAGTTATGTCAATGAGTCCTTTGCGATGGGCTTGCAAGGCACCCTTAAGCCTTTCCCCCAAGATCGCCACACCGATCTGATCGGTCAAGCGGATTTGTCGATTCAGTTGAATCTACCGGCCCCCCTTACCATGATGCCGTCTCCGATGCTGGAAGCTGCCGGACGCACTTTTCTGAGTGGCATTTTGGTCACCATCAAGAATCGCATTGAGCGACACCTGGTCAGCGATTATCGTACCTGGGTCGAACAGAGCCAAGGTCTATCTAACCTGGCTAATCCCAGCAACCTGCGCAGCCGCCCTGCCCAGTAATCCTGGCCGAAGATGGCTAAGCAGGGGAAGGTCGTTTGGGGTGGGCGATCGCTACTGAATGACCAGCCGAGACAGACTGGTACCTGGATAGTAGTTGCCTAAAATCTCTGTGTAATTGAAGCCGCGGGAGGCCAATTCCATAGCCCCGGTTTGGCTCATCCCCCGGCCACCGTGGGCGGCTTGGACGATGGCATCGGAGGCCGCATAGAGGGATTCCACGATGCCTCCGTTGTAGCTAATGAACTCACCGGTAGTGGCGGCTACCGCCGCCTGGGTGGCATTCGTTTCTTTGGCGATCCCCAAATAGGCCTGATACCGCTGGGTATTGTCTAAATCGTAGGGTCGACTGGCATTGCGCACATGGTGTACGAGAGCGTAGGAGCGAGCCGCCACGGCTTGAGCCTTGAGCGACTCTAAGGGCCAATTTACGTACATTTCGCTGCCCACTACACTGCTGAGGTAGTCGTGGAGGAGGACAAAATTTACCGCCGTTAGGGAGTTCCCATTTGCCATTAGCAGCACCCGCCCCTTGTACCACCGATTTCCTACGTAGACAAACCCTCCTTCACCCGGTTCTAGCCAAACGGTGTTAGTGAGCTTACAGTCACCGAAGGCCATACCGCCGTTATGGGGTTGCAAAATAAAGCTGCGCTGGGCCACTAGGTTGCAGTAGTTTTGCCCGTTGAGATCCATTAAATATCCCTCAACCGAGGTGGCTACCTCTAGGCTGCTAGCATTTTTGGCCACGGCCACCCGCATCTCCAAGTTGGTATCAATGGTTTTGGCGGGGTCAAAGGTACTGGCCGGTACTGATTTGGGGGGAGCCTTGGGTTGGGGTAAGGCCTTAGTCCCAGCCGCAGAGTGACTTGAGGATTTATCCCGAGGGGCACTACCACTGACTGCGCCAGCGACTTCTGCGGGGGAGGCGGCAGTGGCGGCTGGTGGGAAATTAGAATTGACCCCATCAGCCGTCTCAGCCGTAGTGGGCTCAACGGCGATGCCAGATTGCATTAACAGCCGGCGCGCCCGGTAGAGATCGACGATGGACTGCCTGACCAAGCCCGTTGATTCCCACAGGGAAGGGGCTAGGGTGCCCGGCGGGGTTGGGGGCCGAAAAAAAGACAGGGGAGAAGCGGGAACCTGGGTCACAACCATGCCTGCGAAGGCTAAGCCACTGGCCAGCTTCAGCCGCGTCGGTTGACTCATCGTCCCCCAGGGCGATGGCCTCTGACCAAGGCCCCCAGGCTTAAGCTGGGCCCATGTCAACCGCAGGGGTTGCAGCCTTGAAAGGCGAGTCTTCCACGGAAGTTTCATGCTGACCTACCCACCGATCGCTAGCGTTGACTCAACACTACGATACAAACATTTTTCTATTTAAACTTAAACGCTAAGAACTGCATCAATCCGGACACATTCTTAACTTTAGGCCTAGATCAAGCTGACCTTGACCAGGGTAGGTCTTGATGGAGAACCAAGATAGCTCTGCTGAAGCCGTCATGGGGGTAGGAGGTCTTAGAGATCTCCGGCCACCGAGTTAAGGCCAACAATATCTTCGTAGGCGGCGGCCAATACACAGGCGGCCAAGGGTACCGTTACCAAAGCCCCAACCCCAAAAACCAGAATGCCGGCCAAGACTAGCAGGGTAAGCAGGAGACCCAAGCCAAAAAAGGAGAACCACTTGCGAGTGATTAACTTGCGGCTTGCTTCCATAGCGGACCAAAAGCCCAAATTTTTGTCGATCACAAAGGGTTGGGCAAACATGTAGGCCACCGCCAGGTAGAGGCCTGGTAAGACCAGAAGGAGTGTTCCTAGAAAGATCAACACCCCGGATACCAGGGAGGTTAGAAATACCGGCACAAACTTGTTAAAGCCGTTAAAGAAATCTGTAAACCCCCTGGGTCGGTTGCGGGCAATCTGAAAGGCCACGCAGTAATAGCCCACCCCCAGAATGGGAGTCAGAAGGCTAGCTAGTAAATTGCCCCCGCCCATGGCTTCTTCACCGGCAGTTCTCATACCCAGAGGGCTAGGCAGTTGGGCCAACAGGGCATTGATGAAAATAATCACCAGGGTGAAGAGGATGAACCCCCAGGCATACTGTTTGAAAAGATCCCAACCTCGGCTGAAGTAATTGCCGATTTTGACTTCAAAGTCGGAGTTAAGCCAATCAGAACTCAAGTTACTCATGGGTAGTCTCCTTGGGTGCCCGTTGCCGTAGCTAGTCTAGGGAGCCAGGCTAGCGTCCTCACCATACTCAGAGATAGCGCCTGAGCCTGAAAGTCACCCAGAAGAATTAACGATTAGCGCGTTGTTAGCGCGTTGATCGGTCAGGGAAGATACTGTCAGCCATTCCCTCGGGGGAATGTTGCTGGAGTCAACAGTCACTGGGGTCGCCGGCTGGGGGCAATTGCGGGGAGGGTCGCTAGGGTGCGATCGCCCAGGGGGCCGCCCTTAAACCAGTGAATGGGGGATTGCCCCTTCAATCGACTACGGGGCTGCCATGGTGGTGGGTC
>DVEE01000438.1 GCA_015295885.1 Leptolyngbyaceae cyanobacterium M65_K2018_010 | reverse complement strand
CCTTTGCCGCTGGTTACGATGATCATTGCCTCACCCTCTGGGAGGTAACCTCTGGACGCCCCTGCTGGATCATGCCCGTAGACATGGAAGCCCTGCCCGCCATGGTGATCAGTCCCAACGGTCAATACCTAGCCGCCAGTCGCCAGGATTTCAGTGTAACGGTGTGGGAGATTCCCACTCGCCGTCCCTGCTACAGCCTGCCACCTCTGGATGCACCGGTTTGGACCTTGGTGTTTAGCGCTGACAGTAGCCACTTGGTCACGGGGAGCGACTATCGCTTGCGTCTCTGGAATGCTAAAACTGGTCACAGCTTGCGGAGCTTTATTAGCCAGGCCCATCCGGTATCCTGTCTGGCCTTGACCCCTGAGGGGGAGCAGTTACTAACCGGCCACTCCGATACCCAGCTGCGCCTGTGGCCCCTTCAACCCCCTGTTGGACCTACCACCACCCCCCAACCCCTGATAGGCCATAGCAAAGCCATTCTGGCCCTTGCTGTTAGTCCCAATGGACAGTGGATTGCTAGTGCCGCTGCCGATCAAACCGTTGGTCTGTGGCATCAGCCGACCAGTCGTTGTGTCCACATGCTCAATACTACCGCTAGCCTTCTCAGCTTTAGCCCTGATAGTAACTGGCTAGCCAGTACGGGTCATACCCCCCAGGTTGCCCTTTGGCAAGTTGCCACCGGTCTACCAGTAGACCATTGGCTAAATCCGGCTGGCGTATGCTCTGCCCTCCTCTTGAGTCCCGATACCCAGTGGATAGTCAGCGGTAATCGGGATGGCACCATTTCTGTTTGGTCCTTTCCCCCGGCAGCAGATCCGCGGGTTTTCAGGGGCCATCGACGTCAGGTACATAGCTTGGCTGTGAGCCAGCGAGGGAATATTTTGGCAAGTGCCAGTTACGACGGTACGGTGCGCTGGTGGGATTTAACCACGGGCCAATCTCTGGGAACTTGGCAGCATCCTGACGGCCATTGGATTCACCAGGTAATTAGCAACCCCGAGGAAGAGTTTGTCGCTATCACCAGTCTCTCCTCTGACGTGGACGTATGGGCTGTGCAGCGTAATCAGATTTGCTATTCGCTCAGGGGGCATAGCCACGATATTTGGGGCGTCAGTGCCAGTCCTGACGGCAGTTGCCTGGCCACGGCCAGCCAAGACTACGAAATTCGGGTTTGGTCCCTCAGTCAGGGCCATTGCCAACGGGTGCTACGACCCGATCGTCCCTACGAGGGGGTCAATATTCGCGGAGCTAGCGGCCTTTCAACCGCAGAAACAGCGATGCTCAAATCCCTGGGGGCGATAGTCAGTTATTCAGCCTGAGTCCTCTTTTCCATCGGTGCTGGTCATGCCCCAGGGAACAGCCCTAGGCTCTGCGCTGACAGGGTTCGTGGTGGTTCGCCCTGATCCAAAGGTAAAGAATCTAAGGTTAAGATTTAAATTGATTTAGGAAAAATAAAGTTGCTTCACAATTTCTTCATACTAAGATTAAGGCTTAGGGAGTACGGAGCCCTCTAGGTTGGGCTGACCCATGACTCTAGTGTGAGGAGGCGATTGGTTCGGATAGACCCACCGCGAAAAGGCGACTCATCACCATGAAAACGAATAACCGAGTTTTTTCCGTATACGTGTCTGACTTTGCCGTGGAACTCCGGGATGACCAGGGTGAGTACTTTGGCAACGGGCGCTTCGTTTGCAGCCAGCGCAGCTACGACAGTTTGTTGAAGTTTGCTAAAAAGTGGGCCCTTAACCGGGCGATTCCCCTGCATGATTACACCCAAGCAGAAGCTCAGTACCAGTACTAAGGGCCGCTACCCTGGTCCTTTCTATTTGCTGGTTCTGGCAGAGTCATCAGTGGGGCGATCGGCCGCTAGAGCATTGGGTATAGCACAGCTGGCAACCTGGTTTCTGAGTCGTCCTTCTAATCCCATGCCCTACACCTGATCAAGAACCCAAATTTTTTCACTACCGGCTCTTCTGGGTATCTGGTGATAAGCCAAGCTAATGTCTAGGCATAACAGCCGAAAATGTATACTGCTACACGGTTTCAGTTGTAAACCCAGAAGAGCCTCACTACCTTCCTAGTGGTCTGTCAAACCCTAATTTCTAGGATTGACGCTGCACTAGTACCCCGCGGCGGAAATAGGGCTACCCTTTGTGCGGCTGAACAGCCTTGATAAAAGGGGATTCCCTGTCTGCCTGCTGCGCCCGGGCAAAGCCCTACCTCCTTCTGTCTTCTGCCTTCCGGTATTAGCCTCCAACGAGCTCAGCCATCAGTTCGGCTACGGGTAAAATCCGATCGCTGCGCCCGACCCCACTCCCGGCAAACACTAACCCGTTTTCCACATCTCCCCGGCTGGCCCGATCCAGGGCCCGCAGGATGCAATAGGTTTCTCGGCGATCGCGGAATTTACAGACCTGTAGGCAGTTGGCAAAGCATTGGTTTTGGGGGCCAGGGGCAACGCCAGCCAGGATGCGATCCACAAAGGGGTTATGCAAGGCCCGACCGGGTAGCCCGACCGGGCTGGGAACGAGCACTACATCCTCAGGTTTGGCGTTGAGGTGAAATTCCTTATAGCGTTGGTCTGCGTCACATTCCTCCGTGGGAATAAAGCGGGTGCCCATTTGCACCCCACTGGCTCCCAGGGCCAGGGCCTGGTTGAGGGAAGCGCGATCGCCAATGCCCCCCGCGGCAATCACAGGAATAGGAGTCCTCGAGGTCTCCGCTAGGTAGCTCACCAGTTCTGGAATCACCCGCTCTGGACCAAGGGCTGGATCATCCAGTTCTTCCGCCTTGGCGCCTAGATGGCCCCCCGCCGCCTGGGGATTTTCGACCACAAAGGCATCGGGTAGACGCCCGAAACTCCGTTGCCACTTTTTGCAAATCACTTGGGCGGCGCGTTGGCTGGAAACAATGGGCACCAGTGCCACCTCTGGCCGATGGGCGGTAAGCTCTGGCAAGGTGAGCGGTAGGCCAGCCCCTGAAATAATGAGATTTACCCCGTGGTCAACGGCGGTGCGCACTAGGGTTTCGTAGTCCCGAGCGGCCACCATGATATTCACCCCAATTACACCGTTAGGGCTGAGGGTGCGGGCCTTATTCAGTTCGTCAATCAGGGCCAGACGATTTGCCTCAAAAAACTGCTCTTGGCGCTTTTTGGGATTTTTCTCCTCGATATCAAAGTAAGGAGAATTCATCCCCAGGCCAACGGCAGAAATCACGCCGATACCACCGGCATTAGCCACCGCCGCGGCTAGGTGAGCTCCAGAAATGCGAATGCCCATGCCGCCTTGGATGATGGGATAGGGGGTAGTGTAGAGGCCAATGGTCAGGGAGGGAAGGGTTTGCATGGGGGAATAGGGAAGGAAAGAAGAAGGAAGAAGAGGGGGAAGGGGGAACGTCAGAACAGAGGCCTGAGGGATTAAGGTGCTAGACCGAGACGGGTTGGGCGGCTAGGGGAGTGGGTTCATGGAGGCTCCGGATGTGGTCGGCTAGGATGGGCACGGGGCTTTGCTTGGGACAGTGGGCCACGTTCAGCCCCTCCAGGGCTGGGGTGCCGGTGGTGAGCACCAGCACTTTGAGGGGCAAACAGGAATTCTGCGTCTGCATGCGCTGGAGAAACTCCGCGAGGGTCATGTCAGGTAACGGATCGTTCACCACCACCACATCGACGCCAATGGAATCGAGTAGAACCAGGCCTGTTTCGCCGTTGGTGGCTTCGCTGGCGACCTCTAGGCCCGGTTGCGATCGCAATCCCTGGCGCAGGGCGATGCGACTGGGTTCATCGCTGTCTACAATGACGATCTGTAGGTCGTCCTCGGCGGGCTCCCCGGCAGACTCGGGTAAGGTATTGGGAGCGCCACAGGCGGAGACTTCGCTGAACTCCACATCGGCCAGCTTAGCGGCCTTGAGCTGGGCCATCGCCTCCGGCGAGAGAATACGCGATTCATCAAAGCCAAAGTCAATTTCGGCCTGCATACCCTTACGCCTCACCCGGCTCAGGTTGTAGAACCGCTTGTTCCACGTAGTTTTGACAAAGGCCCAGAGGCAACCCAGCAGGTAGCGGCGCTTAAAGCCATCGCGCTCCCACCAGTACTCCCAAAACTTCCAGCCGTAGAAGCGGGCATAGTTGCGCAGCACACCCTGCAAGACCTCTTCCCGGGTCATGTGGTCCGGTTTAATGATCGGGGTAACGAAGTTGTAGTGGGAGTAGTCGCGAATCTCTACTTTGTCTTCCAGATCCTGGAAGAGTTCGGCAAAGGGCCAGGGAGTGTACATGTTCCAGTTAGCCATATCGGCCCCCCAGTCCCGCGCCATGCGGTAGGTTTCTTCAATGGTTTCTGGGGTTTCATTGGGCAGTCCCATAATGAACTGCACCTCCGCCAAAATGCCGTTGTCCCGCAGGAGCTTCACAGCTCGCTTGTTATCAGCAATGGTGGTTTCCTTACGGAACACGTTCAGGTTGAGCTGGGCCGCCGCTTCTGTCCCCAAGGACACATGCACTAGGCCAGCTTGGCGGTAAAGCGGCAACTCTGCTTCATCCCGCAGAATGTCGGTGACTCGAGTGTTAATGCCCCAGTGAACCGGCAAATTTCGCTCAATCAGTGCTTCGCATAGGGCAACGAAGCGAGCCTTGCTGATGGTGGGTTCTTCGTCGGCGAGGATGAAAAAGCCGACGTTGTGCTCCTTCACCAGGTACTCAATCTCATCCACAAATTGCTTGGGTTTACGAGCCCGATACTTGCGCCAGAACTTCCACTGACAGCAGAACCGACACCGGAAAGGGCAACCCCGGGCAAAGTTGGGGACTGCAACCCGCACATTCAGGGGAGTGTAGATATAGGTGTCCCAGTCGAGTAGGGTCCAGTCGGGGGTGAGGGTGTTGAGGTCACGGATGGGCGGGTGAGCCGGCGTAGCTACAACCTGACCAGCCTCATCCAAGTAAGCCAGGCCCAGAATGGACTCGCGATCGCGCTGGTCGCGCCCCTCGGCGATCGCCCGTAGCAAATTGACACTAATTTCTTCCCCCTCCCCCCGAATGATGTAGTCCACCCAGGGAGCCTCCTGCAAAACCTCCCGGTACATATAGGTGGGATGCACGCCTCCCATGATGGTGACCGCCTCGGGGCAAACCGACTTGGCAATCCGCAGGGTGTCCTGGGACTTGTAGATCATTGGGGTAATGGCGGTGGCCATGACTACATCGGGACGGTGCTCGGCAATCATCGCCGCCAGAGGCTCATCGTCGATGTAATGGGTCATCGCATCGATAAAGCGAATATCGTCAAAACCCGCCGCTTTGAGGGCACCGCCCACGTAGGGCACCCAACTTGGCGGCCAGTTACCGGCAATTTCAGCCCCGCCAGCGTGGTAGTTGGGCTGGATCATCAGGATGCGCATGGGGAATCTCCGCAGGGGGAAAGGATTGGGATAATTTTGAGCGTTGAGTGTTGGATCTTAGGGGGAGACTTTGGTCGGAGGGGTTGACTTCAAAGTTCAAAATTCAAAGTTCAAAACTCCTGTCTCTATTTTTTGAGGAGCCGTTGATTTAAACGGATTGGGAAAATTGGCGGATAGTGCGGTTCCGCAGGTAGGTGTCAAACACGGCGGCGATGTTGCGAATCAGCAGGCGACCAGGGGGGAGCACTTCGATGTGGTTGGGGGTAAGTCGCACTAGGCCATCGGCTTCTAGAGCTTGCAGGTCTTGGCGTTCGCGGGCAAAGTAGTCATCAAAGTCTTGGTCAAAGCTGAGGTGATACTTTTCTGCGATCGCCGCCTTGGAAAGTTCAAACTGGCACATCAACTCCATAATCACGGCGCGGCGCAGAATGTCGTCTCGGCTGAGCACCACCCCCCGTTCCAGGGGAAGAAGGTCAGCGTCTAGGGCTTTATAAAAGTCGCGCAGCCCTTTGTGGTTCTGACTGTACACATCTTGCAACATACTGATGGAGGTCATGCCAAAGCCCAGCAGGTCTGACTCGGGCTGGGTAGTGTAACCCTGGAAGTTGCGGTGGAGTTGGCCCTGAGCCTGGGCGATCGCGAGTTCGTCGTTGGCCTTGGCGAAATGGTCCATGCCAATGAACTGGTAGCCCGCCGCGGTGAGGCGATCAATGGTCATGTGGAAGATTTCTAACTTGTCTTCGGGGCCAGGCAGGGTAGCGGGGTCAATGTGCTTTTTCTGAACTGGTTTGAGCCAGGGCACGTAGGCGAAATTGAAGACCGCGATGCGATCGGGATCGAGTTGCAGCGTTTTGTCTATGGTGTTGCGGAAGGTATCTAGAGTTTGGTACGGCAACCCGTAGATTAGGTCTACGTTCACGCTTTCAAACCCGGCCTCCCGCAGCCAGTCCATGGCGTTAAACAGCATCGCTTCCGGTTGAACGCGGTTGACTGCGGCCTGCACCTTGAGATCGAAATCTTGCAGGCCAAAGCTGACTCGCTTAAAGCCCAAATCCTTGAGAAACCTGACATACTGGCGATCCAGGTCGCGGGGGTTGACTTCAATGGAAATTTCTGCGTCGCGTTCAAACTCAAAGTGGTGATGCAACACCGTCCACAATCGTTCAACCTGCTTGGGGCTGAGGTAGCTAGGGGTGCCGCCGCCCCAGTGGAGTTGGTTGACTTGGCGGCGAGCTACCCGCTGGGCTACCTGGGCTATGTTGCGCTCTAGATAGTCCAGGTAAGGATCGGCGATCGCCCTATGGCGGGTAATCACCGTGTTGCAGCCACAGAAGTAGCAGGCCGACTCACAGAAGGGAATGTGGCAGTAAAGGGACAGGGGGGTTTGCCTGTAGTTCCCGATCGCCAAAGCAGCTTCAAAATCCCTGGAGCTAAAGGTTTCCTTCATCTCCGTAGCCGGTGGATAGCTGGTGTAGCGGGGCAGCGGTTGGTTGTACTTGTGGAGCAGGGCCGAGTCAAAAACAACAGGATTGGCTAAAGAGAGCATGGTGATAATGTGTTTGCAAAAAGGATCTGTAGGGTGGGCACTGCCCACCAGTGGATAGACTAGAAACCGGGTTTCTTTGATGGGCTGCCAGGGTTACTCGCTGCTCCCAAAAGAAACCCGGTTTCTGGCCTTCGACAAACTACTCCGTCGCTACCAAAGCCACCATGCCCTGGTGGGAGTGCCGCTCAGTACTGCCCGGCCGATCCTGCCGGGTGATCAAGTCAAAGACATGATCGCCGACAGCCGCTCGCACATCGGGTTCGAGTTCATGGAAGACATCGCGATTCAGGGCGAAGGCGAGATTCGCTTCATCAACCATCTGTTGGATCAGCGTTTCATCCACGGGCAGAGCGTTGAGCGCTTCCCGATATTTCACCTTAAAGTCCCGCTTGGCTTCAACGGTGGGGAGTTGATCAAACTCGTGCAATCCAGTTCCCTGGTCGGGGGGCAAATTTAGGGCCGATCGCGCAATATGCCGCAACCCTTGCCCACCGGACAGATCCCCCATGTAGCGCACGTAGGCATGGGCCACCAATAGGGCTGGGTTACTTCTTGACGCTTCCCGGATGCGGCTGACATAGTGCTCACCCGCTGGGGTGGCGGCAATGTCTTGACGCCAGTTGTCGCCGTAGTAAAAGGCCAGGTCTTCTTCCAGCTTTTGCGTGCGGAAGAGCTCCGGAAACACCATCGGCCCCACTACCGGATGGTCTTGATGGCGGAGCATTTCGGCTTCTAGGGTGCTGTAGAGAAAGTAGAGGTCAGCGGTGAGCTTGCGGAAGGGTTCGAGCTCCACCACGCCTTTAAGAAAGCACTTCATAAACGCTGTATTTTCAGACAGGGTGTGGGAGGCCTGGGTGCCTTCCCGCAGCCGTTGAGCTAAATCAGTCATGGTTATACCTCACGAACCAAAAATCTTTTAATCACTATACAGCTATTAAACGTCAGAAGCATTCCCACAAATTAAGTTTTGTTTAGTCAAAGGCCTCTAGGGTGCCGACCAGCCGCTCCCACCAGCCCTTAGTTCTGAGCAGGAAGAGAGAATCCAGGAGGCGGAATAGAGAAAACTCGGAACTCCTAGCTCCCTTCGTCGAGCTCCACTGAGCCGTCGAACACTCACTCGAGCTGGCCAAGCCGAACTCCTACCGTCTACATTTCTTAACGCGACTCAAAAGCGATCGAGGCTCATGTTATGGTTGATAGCCATAAAGCGATGAAGTGACTCGAAATCGCGCTGTACCTGTTGTTTTACCCCAAACAATTCCTATGGTGACTGCTCTCTCAAAGCCGGCTCCCCAACCCGGTGATAGCCAAGTCAAAACCGCTATTGAAGAAAATCTGCTGTCCCCCCGGTTCTACACCACCGACTTTGACAAGGCGGCAAACCTCGACCTATCCCTTGAACGCGAAGGGCTCCAGGCGATGCTGGAGGAAATGCGGGCCGACTATAACCGCCACCACTTCATCCGAGATGATTCCTTTCGGCAGGGGTGGGACCACATTCAGGGCGAGGAACGGCAGGCGTTTATCGATTACCTGGAGCGTTCCTGCGTATCAGAATTTTCTGGCTTTTTACTGTTTAAGGAGCTGTCCCGCAAGCTCAAGGGCCGCAACCCCATCCTGGCCGAGATTTTTAGCCTGATGGCGCGGGATGAAGCTCGCCATGCTGGCTTCCTCAACAAGTGCATGCAGGATTTCAACGTCTCCCTGGATCTGGCCAAGCTGACCAAGAACCGCACCTATACCTTCTTTCCGGTGGAGTGGATTATCTACGCCGTATACCTGTCGGAGAAAATTGGCTACTGGCGGTATATCTTGATTTACCGGCATCTGGAGCAGCACCCTGAGCATCGGTTTTATCCCCTATTCAACTACTTTGAGAGCTGGTGCCAGGATGAAAACCGCCACGGCGATATTTTTAAGGCGCTGGTGCGATCGCAACCCTCCATGTGGAACACCTGGGCGGGTCGCCTTTGGAGTCGGTTCTTCTTACTCTCCGTATTTGCCACCCATAGCCTGACCGTCCACGAACGGGCCAAATTCTACGAAATGCTGGGGTTAGATGCGACCGAGTTTGATGCCGAGGTGGTGCGCAAAACTAACGATACTGCCGCCCGCGCCTTCCCGGTGTCGCTCAATGTGGATCATCCCGAATTTTTCCCTCGCCTGGAACGGGCCGCCGCCCGCAACCTGAAGCTGAAGGAGTTGGCCGCCCGTTCAGCCCCCGGCTGGCTCACAACCCTCCGAAAATTACCCCTGGTGTTAGGCATTACCGGAGATTTGCTGCGCCTCTATCTAATCCCACCCCGCGATGCCGAAGCCCTGCGGGGAACAGTTCGCTAGCCTTTCTGTTCTACCCTTCGGGTAGGGTGGCGCCCGTCAGATCGGCTTGAGCCAAAATAGTTCCGGTCAGGTCAGCTCCTTGCAGGTTAGCCCCGCACAGGCGGGCCCCGCTGAGATCCGCGAAGCTTAGGTCAGCCCCTTGCAGGTTGGCCTGGGTCAGGTCGGTGGTTGGGGCATCGGGGCGAAAGCCCTGGGCCAATTGGGCCCGACAAAGCTTGGCCCCACTCAAGTCTGCCTGGGCTAAACGGGCGCCGCTCAGGTAGGCATAGCTCAGGTTGGCGCCCTGCAGATTGGCGCCACTCAAGTTGGTTTGCTGGTCAGAACTAGGACGAAAATCTGCCTCAATCAGGAGCGCACCAGATAGATCGGCCTTTTGTAAATTCACTCCGCAGAGAATGGCCTTGATCAAATTGGCCCCCCGCAATTGAGCGCCCACGAATACAGCGCCACTCAGGTCCGCATCCCGCAGTTGTACCTGGGGGGCATGGGCGGCGGTAAAGTCTGCGCCCCAAAGCAAGGCCTCACTGAGGTCAGCCTCGGTAAAGTCACTCTGGGCAAAGCAGGTTCGTCCCAGCCGGGCCTGGCGCAAATCGCTATGGCTAAAGTTAGCCCCGCTGAGGTCCGCTTGCAGCAGTTCAATTTCTAACAGTTTAAGGCTAGAGAAGGTGCGATCGCCGGTCCGATAGCGGTTTAGGAGTTCTCTAGCATCCATAGTGCACCTGCCGAAACACCCCAGCAGTGTACTCCATTCCCAAGCACAGTGGCCCCACTCCAAAGAGCAGGGCCACCGCAGGAAGTTTATAGAAGGTTCTGTATAGGGGATTTGCCATAGGTGCCTTACGGCTAAAACCAGAATAGGGGAGGGACGATGAAGAAGTAATAAGGGGTTTGTAAAGGTATTTCAAAGGTTTTCGGTGCCCGGCAAACCCCGCCTCAACGGCGAGGCCGAGGTTGGGCCAAGGGGGCTAGGGCCCCAGTCTGGAGGGGGATGGCCGCCCGGCTAGGCCATCTCAACCGGAGATAGAACGCTCTCCCTGGTAAGGTCCAGCCCAGTTAGGGTGGCTTGGCCGGCACCCGCTTCACCTAAAGAAAACCTTTTGGAGCCGAGCCTTCCCTAAAAAGTTGTTTACTCTGTTGACAGATTGACTTCCTTCGGCTTGACGTTAATCCTCCATTAATCCCCTGGTCCGATGGTTGATCAGGTACGCATCGGCCCAAAAAACTAGGGCGCCGCCTTTTCGAGAGAACAGTTACCGAGAAAGATTTATGGCACAGAGTTTTGGTGTAATTGGCCTGGCCGTGATGGGTGAGAACCTGGCCCTAAATGTGGAACGCAATGGATTTCCGGTTGCGGTTTACAACCGCACTGGCGAGGTCACTCGGAGCTTCATGGAAAGACGGGCCCAGGGTAAAAACATCAAGCCGACCTACAGTTTAGAGGAGTTCGTCGAATCCCTAGAGCGCCCCCGCCGCATTCTGCTGATGGTCAAGGCCGGGGGAGCAGTAGACGCAGTGATGGATCAACTGCGTCCCCTGCTACAAGAGGGAGACATGATCATTGACGGCGGTAACTCCCTCTACGAAGATACCGAGCGCCGCACCAAGGAAATGGAATCCACCGGCCTGCGGTTTATCGGCATGGGGGTGAGCGGTGGTGAAGAGGGCGCCCTCAATGGTCCTAGCCTAATGCCCGGCGGCACTCGCGCCGCCTACGATTCCATCGAGCCGATTGTGAGGAAAATCGCCGCCCAGGTTGATGACGGTCCCTGCGTCACCTACATCGGCCCCCGGGGGGCTGGCCACTACGTCAAGATGGTTCACAACGGCATCGAGTACGGCGATATGCAGTTAATTGCTGAAGCCTACGACTTGATGAAGAGCGTCCTCGGTCTCGACCACAACCAGCTCTACGAAGTGTTTGCGGCATGGAACGAAACCGAGGAACTGAACTCCTACCTAATCGAAATTACCACGGACATCTTCACCAATATTGACCCCGAAACCGGGGAACCTCTGGTTGAGCTGATTTTAGATGCGGCCGGCCAAAAGGGAACTGGCCGCTGGACGGTGATGAGTGCCCTGGAGTTGGGGGTCGGTATTCCCACCATCACCGCCGCCGTCAACGCCCGAATTATGTCCTCCATTAAGGCCGAACGGGTCGCTGCCTCCAAGGAACTCAGCGGTCCCTTGGCGCAGTTTGATGGTGACCTAAAGGCTATGGTGAACAAAATCCGTGACGCCCTGTACTGCTCTAAGATTTGCTCCTACGCCCAGGGCATGGCGCTGATTGGCACGGCGTCAAAAGCCTTTGAGTACGACATTAACCTGGGAGAAACCGCCCGGATCTGGAAAGGGGGCTGTATCATTCGAGCCGGCTTTTTAAATAAAATCAAGCACGCCTTCGATGAAAACCCCAGCCTGCCCAACCTGCTCTTAGCCCCAGAATTCAAGCAAACCATTCTGGATCGGCAAGGGGCCTGGCGGGAGGTGATTGCTTTAGCGGCCCACACGGGGATTCCCGTACCCGCCTTTAGCGCCTCCTTGGATTACTTCGATAGCTACCGCCGCGATCGCCTGCCCCAAAACCTCACCCAGGCCCAGCGCGACTACTTCGGGGCCCACACCTACGAGCGGGTGGATAAAGAAGGTGTGTTCCATACCGAGTGGGGTAAGGCACCGGTGAAGGTTTAGGGCACAGGAGGGAAGGGAGCATTCAAAATTTAGGGATTCTCCCCCCCTAGGCCGCCGCAATCTGCTCGACCACCGTTTGGGCTGAATAGCTCACCCCCGCGGTTCCTTCGCCAGGGTGGGTAGAATCCCCCACCAGCCACAGGCCCGCGATGGGGGTACGGTTGGCAAAGCCAAAGGGACCATAGCTGCTGACCCGCATGCCCAGCCCGCCGACGATGCCCTGCTGGCGAGCGGTGTAGCGGGCAAAGGTGCGGGGGGTGGCGGCCTCAACGTGGATCAGATGGCCAGGGGAAAGGTCGAAGTAGCTGGACAGCCGTTGGATGGCTCCCTCCAGGTAGGTCTGTTTTAGGGCTGGGTAGTCGGTAGTGTGCCACCAGGGGGCTACATCGGTGAAGGTGGAGGCAATGATGGTAGCCTGCCCCGCCGGGGCCCGGCCGTCCCCAGGCCGGCTGACCGAAACAAACAGGGAGTTGTTATCGCCGATGGGACCATCGTAGTGGTAGAAGAATTGCAGGTGGGGTGGGCAGTCCGGTGGTATGGCAGCGGCCTCAACTCCCAGATAAATTACAAAGGCGCCGCTGCTGGGGGGCAACTCCGCCACCCGCCGTCGGTAGCCCTGGGGCATTTGGTCGCCCAATAACTCCACCAAATTTTGCACCGTGACATTGGCGATCACATGATTGGCCGGTTCAACCCAAGTTCGACCGGTTTTGGAGTTTTCCACGGTCACCCCCACCACTCGCCCGGCCTGGGTGTGGATCCGCTGGACCCGATGGCGCATTTGCAACAGCCCCCCATCCCGAACCAGGGCTTTTTCCAGGCGATCGCTCAACCCTTGCATACTGCCCTGCAGATGAAACAATCCCTGCGGGGCCTGGGATACGCTCAGGGCTGTGGCAGCGTAGAGCATGGCAGTTTCCTCTGCCTCCACCTGGGAATAAAGCTTGAGTTGCAGGTCCAAAAAAGTTTTCAGGCGGAGATCGCTGGCCAAGCCCAACTGTCTCAATACCTGCCCTACGGTTGCAAAGGTGTAAGGCAGCGTGACCAAGGTATCCGGTCGTAGCGCCTGCAGGAGGCGACCCAGATCCCAAAGATTGCGGGGCGGTAGCACTGGCGATCGCCCCTGGAACCGCCAACCGGCCTGAAACAGAGTCTTCACCAATTGCCAAAACGGGTCGCTGCCCGGGAACTGCCGTTGCCGCTCCTGCTGCCAGGCGATCGGGTCGCGCCAGACGTTAATGGGTTCGGTTTCCCCAGGCAGAAAAACCGCGCAGGCCGGATCACAGGGGGACGCCTCGGGCAGAGGCATCCCTAGGGTCTCAAAAATTTGATGGTGGATGCCCCCCGGCTCTAACCCCGCCACCTGGGTGGCGCCCACATCAAAGGTAAACCCTCGCCGCTTAAAGGTAGACGCACACCCCCCGGGCACAAGGGCCTGGTCAAACACCTTGACCGGGTAGCCGCGCCGGGCCAGTAAAGCCGCTGCCGTCAACCCTCCTATGCCCGCGCCAATCACCACAACCTGGTTGCCACCTACCGCCAAAGGGCTAGCCATGGCCTTTACATTCCTTAACAATAGTCTCAGTTTAGCCCAGTCCTGCAGCCATGGCTGAACTGCAGGGAGCATAACTTGGGCTCGCTGGACAGCAGGGGAGTCCCGCCCATTGCCCTGCTAGAGAGAACTCAGGGGGCCTGATGGGGCTACGCGGCAGGAGAACCACAACAACTTGTCGAAAACACAAAAAATTAACAATATGTTACATTGAGTTCATGGATGTTCGGTGGTCAAGCCACCAGGAGAGAGCCCTATGGAATCGAGAGAGCAGCTATCCCTCGAACAGCAATTTGAGCTGCGGCTATTTGAGGATCAGGTCCGCAATTTGTCCTTGGAAGAAGCCCAGGAGCTCTTAATTCGGTTGCGAGAAACCATGGCTATTCAAGCCAACACCTTTCGAGACATCCTCAAAGAGGCTTGGGGTATTGGTCAGGACTACAGCCGCACCGCTGAGTATTAGTTACCCCGGGTACCTAAGCAGAGGGAGTAAGGAACTAGGCGATCTCAGGATCCGCCCAGAAACTGGGCAATCAGTTCCTTGGCGGGTTCTACCATGGCCCAGGTACCGTCAGCTTGGCGCCGCATAGTAGCAAAGGCAATCACATCCCCCCGACCAATGCTATCCCCCTGGTTCAGATCCCCCAGTTTTGGCTGCTTTAAGCCACAGAGCCGAAATAGATAGGCGGGTACATCGGGGCTAGACACAATCACACACCAATCGGCCTGACCGGCTGAGCTTTGTACCTGGCCGTCAAAGGGCATGAACACGCGATTTCCCTTGAGGTCGATGGCCACATCCCCCAGCCCACTCTGCACGAGATAGCCCGCCAACTTGTCACCGGGTTGTAGTGACCATTCCTGGTACAGGTTGACATTGCGGGGGGGCAGGGTTCCCCTGGGGTTACTGCAACCCACCACTCCACTGAGGATGCCGAGAGCCAGACTCCAAACCCATACCCTTTTCCTCCGTAACCCTTCCATAGCGACGAGCAATCTCCCTGACCCAGGCTTTAAGTTCATGCGTACTGATCTGGCGTCTTTTAATTTAATGCCAGTTGCTTAAATCCTGCATCGGTAATTGGCCGCTCTGGCCCTAGGGCAGGTGTTATTTGTTACTGGCCGTCGAGGGCTTGCGTCGTATCGGCTTTAGTTTGAGCAGTCGCTTATGGCCACCCCCGCCCTCGCATCCCCGACGTAGAAGAAGAGTCCTTTCTAGCGTCATGTGCTGAACCTATGGGCCATGGGATCAATCCGTTGCCAACCGAAAAAACTAAAGTCCCACAGCGCTCCAGCAAATCCCTGTTAAACTAGCGGTTCACCCAGCCTGGATAGGTTTAGACTAGGCAATCATTGGAGTATCAGAGCATGGCCAAGATCCTTAGCCGTCAGTCTTTGGGAGTGCAGCCGGTCTACGATATTGGGGTGGCCCACGACCACAACTTTTTGCTGGCCGGGGGCCAGGTAGCCTCTAACTGCTTCAACAAGTCCCACTCCACCGCCTACGGCTTTGTCACCTTCCAAACCGCCTACCTAAAGGCCAACTACCCGGTAGAGTATATGGCCGCCCTGCTGACCTCCAACAGCGGCGACCAGGACAAGGTGCAGATGCACATCGCCAACTGCATTGCCATGGGTATTGAGGTGCTGCCGCCCGATATCAACCGATCCATGGTGGACTTTACCCCCGAGGGCAACAGCATCTTGTTTGGCCTGTCAGCGGTACGGAATGTGGGGCTGGGGGCGATTGAGTGTATTCTGCAGGCACGGGAGGCGGATGGGCCCTTTAAGTCCCTGGCGGAGCTGTGCGATCGCGTCGATCTGCATGCGGTCAACCGGCGAGCCTTAGAGTCCCTGATTCTTTCCGGTGCTCTGGACCCCCTGGAGCCCAATCGCCATCAGCTTATGCAGGATCTAGATCTGGTCATAGATTGGGCCCAGGGTCGCGCCAGGGATCGAGAAATTGGTCAGGGCAATCTGTTCGACATGATCCTAGGCGGAGGCGATGCCCAGCCCACCACCACGGCTACCAACGGTTACGAGACCGCCCCCAAAGCTGCGCCCGTAGCCGACTTTGACCCCCAGGAAAAACTTCGGCAGGAAAAGGAAATTCTGGGCTTCTACATTTCCGATCATCCCCTCAAGGCCGTGCAGCGTCCGGCCAAAATCCTAGCCCCGATTAACCTGGCAGAACTGCAGGAGCAACCGGATAATGTCACCCTCAGCGCGATTGTTCTGCTCGCGGGGGTAAAGCCGGTGATCACTAAGAAGGGAGATCGGATGGCCATCGTTCAGCTTGAGGATTTGACCGGTCAGGCGGAAGCCGTGGTCTTTCCCAAGTCCTTTGAACGCATTGGCCAGCATATTGCCGCCGATCGCCGGCTGATGATCTGGGGCAAGGTAGATCGTCGGGACGACCGGGTGCAGTTCATCATTGACGACGCTGAGCCAATTGAAGCGGTGCGCATGGTGATGGTCGAGCTCGACCCGAACTGGGCTGGGGACATTGAACAGCAGCACCGACTCCGCAATGTCATTCGCAACAACCAGGGAGAGGACCCTAAGTACGCCCGGGTCCCCGTGATTGCCGTCATTGGAGGGAGGCAGCAACGCCAGTTTGTGCGGTTGGGGGCTCAATTCCGTGTCCAAGATCCGGAAGCGGCGGTGACTGCCTTGATCAAGGCAGACTTCAAAGCTAAGGCCACGCCGTTGATTAGTGCCTAAACTCGATGCTACGTAATCGATTCCGCTGAATTGTCAAAGGGGATTTTGGGGGCTGCGCCCCCACCTGCCGCTTCTACCTAATTGCCCCCCCTACTTGCGGCCATTCAGGCCAGCCTCGCAGGGCTAGAGCAGGCCATCTAGCTGCTGGTGAGCTCGGTCCAGTAGCGATCGAAGAGGGCGCTGCTGGCAGGATCTAGGGGCGCAATCCCTTCGCATTTAGCCAGCACCGACTCAGGGGGAAACAGGGTTTCGCGCTGCTGCAACTCTGGGGATAATAGCTCAAAGGCCGCTTGGCTGGGGGTAGCAAAACCCAACTTACCCACAGCAAAGGCCGCATTTTCAGGCTCCAGCATAAAATTTAACCAGGCATAGGCGGCCTCGGGGTTAGGAGCCGTTTTGGGAATGACCATAGTATCGGTCCAGAGCGAGCTGCCGGAGCGGGGAATCACATACTTGAGGTGAGTATGCTCCGCCGGCAGGGCATTACCCAGGTGGGAATAGGTCATGCAGAGGGCCAAATCTCCAGCCAGCAGTTGATTTTCCCAGCCAAAGCTCTGAAAGGCGGCGATGGCTGGTTTGAGGATCTGTAAGCGATCAAAGGCCGCCCTGATCTGGTTGGGGTCCGTGGCATTGTAGGAATAGCCCAAGGCATGCAGGGCCGCCCCTAGGGTTTCCCGCATATCGTCGAGGAGGGTGAGTTTACCCGCCAGGGTGCTTGGGGAGTCCCATAGAAAGTCCCAGTCCGTAGGACCAGGGTCGATCTGGGTGGTGTCGTAAATTAAACCGGTGGTGCCCCAACTCAGGGGTACGCTGTGGGCGTTGTTGGGGTCATAGACTGGATTTTGCCAGGGGCTACGTAGATCGGCCAGCCGGGGTAGCCGGTCATGATCCAGCCGGGTCAGCAAATCCAGATCGACCATCTGCTGCACCATATAGTCCGAGGGATAGAGAATACTAAACTGCTGACCTGCCCCGGTCTGCAGTTTGGTGAGCATGACCTCGTTGGCATCGTAGGTCTGCCCAACAACCTTGATGCCGGTGGCCTGGGTGAACCGATCGAACAGATCCTCATCGGCATAGTCTGCCCAGGTGTAAAGGTAGAGCGGTGGGTTACGGTCCGTCACCGTTGATTCGGTTGCCCCAGGGCTGACCGGCGAGCTAAGGGGTCTAGAGCGTTGGCAATTAGCCAGGGCCAGGGTGGATAGGGTGGCGGCGGCACCGTGGAGAAACTGTCTACGGCAAGGGCGCGATCGCAAGCTCATAGATTCCCTGGAAAGTAGGCCATGGGCTATGTTCTGAAGATATAGTTTAAGGCCAGGCCGCTGTGATTGAGCATCTGGTGCCAGAGTTGGTGGCGGCTTTGCTGTCAGGGGATAACCTCCCTCATCCGCCCCCGGTTTGCCCCTGGGGAAATCCTGCCCATGCCCTATACCCTTCCCCCTCCGGCCCTTGAGGATGCTACCTACCGGCGCCACCGGCGTTGGATGATGCGTGCCCTGGAGTTAGCCGAAACCGCTGGTGAGGCGGGAGATGTGCCGGTTGGAGCAGTGGTCGTGGGCCCTCAGGATCGGCTGTTAGCCGAAGCCGCCAACCGGCGCGAACAGGATCAAGATCCTACCGCCCATGCGGAAATTCTTGCCCTGCGTCAGGCTAGTCACCGGTTGGGCCGTTGGCGCTTGAACCAATGCACCCTCTACGTCACCCTTGAGCCCTGTCCAATGTGTGCGGGGGCCCTGGGGTTAAGCCGCTTGGGGTTGTTGGTTTATGGCGCCGATGATCCAAAAGCTGGGGCCGTGCGGTCCTGCCTCAACTTGCCCGCCAGTGCCTGCTCAAACCACCACCTGCCAGTGTTGGCGGGAATTCTGGCCGATCCGTGCCGCCAACAGTTACAGATCTGGTTTCAGAACAGACGCCAAGCTGGGCACCCTAGTACTTAAACCAAGGCCAACCCTAAAACTGGCATTCCCTGGCTTTGGTCGCCGCAGAGGCGAAGTTAGGGTGAAACTAAGAAAACGTCATCGACTCAGTCAACCTTTCCTGCTACCTATGGCTACCCTGCTACACCAGCCCATGGCCTCCTCCCCATCTACCGAAACCGTTGCTCTACCTACGGCGGCACCGCCTCGTTCATACTGCTCTCCCCTTCTGACGCCGCTGGCCTACTTCCTAGGCCAGCGGTTGGTCTTGCCCCTCTATTTTGGCCCCGTGCAGATCACCGGCCAAGACCATATTCCCCTGGCTGGTCCGGTTATCTTGGCCCCTACCCACCGGGCCCGGTGGGATTCCATCGTGCTGCCCCTGGCGGCGGGTCGCCCCGCTACGGGCCGTGACCTGCGCTTTATGGTCACCGCCGATGAGGTGAAAGGGATGCAGGGTTGGTTCATTCGTCGCCTGGGCGGGTTCCCCGTCAATGTGCGGCGCCCCACCATTGCCAGTCTGCGCTACGGCATAGACCTACTCCTGAATCAGGAAATGCTGGTGATTTACCCAGAAGGCGGGATCCACCGGGTAGATAGGGTCCACACCTTGAAACCTGGACTGGCCCGTTTGGCCTTACAGGCTGAGGTGGCTAGAACGGGCCTCAACGTGCAAATTTTACCGATTGACATTTCCTACGGTGAAGCCTACCCCAGTTGGGGCTGCCCGGTGCAGGTTCAGATTGGGGCCGGCATCCCGGTGCAAGCCTATCTAAATGGCAAAGACTCCCCCGAGGCAATTAAGGCCGGTGCCAAGCAGTTAACCCGGGATTTACAAGCCCGTCTAGAGGTCCTGGTGGCCCAACGGCTAGCCCTGGCCTAGGTCCCTCGCCCCGGCGCCAACTCTCCGGTGGGGAAATGACTTTGGCAATCAGGTCCGGGCCGTCTCCAACCGGGAAACGTGGGACAATAGTCAACCTGTGTCATGGGTGACAACGGTATGACGGTAGCAATGCCCTACTCTTCTGAATCCATTCAGTCAGCGATGCAGGCCGGGGAACTGGCCTTTCAGTTGCCGGATCCCAATGATGAGCAAATCTCTGACTATGAGTTTAATCAGCAGGTAGAGGCGGCCTGGCAGGTGTGCGATCGCTTTGATCTGCAGACAGACATCTGGCGAGGGCGAATTTTGCGGACCGTGCGCGATCGCGAGAAGCGCGGCGGCGATGGTCGCGGTACCGGTTTCCTCAACTGGCTGAAGGATCGGGAAATCACCAAAAGCCATGCCTATAACCTGATTGAACTGGCCGACAGTGCCGATCAACTGCTGGCGGCGGGCCTGCTCACCCCTAAGGATGTGAATCAGTTCAGCAAACGGGCCTTTGTGGAAACCGCCAAAGCCGCCCCGGAAGTCCAGCAATTAGTCAGCGACTCCGCCCGCAAGGGCGATCACATTACCCGTCGGGAGGTGCGTCAGGTGGCCAACGAATGGGCCGCCATGACCTCGGAGCTCATCCCCGAAACCCTAAGGGAAAAAGCGGCGAACAACACCATCCCGACCCGCTACATTGCCCCCCTGGTGAAGGAGATGGAAAAGCTTCCCCCCACCCACCAAACTACGCTGAAAACCGAGGTAGAACTCAACCCTGATTTGGACACCCTCAAGCAGGTCACGGCGGAAGCCCGCTACCTCTCCAAGTACCTGGCCTCGGCCAACCAGGTACAGCTTCTGGAAGCCAGCGACTTTAACCTGGAACTGGCCCTAGAAGAAGCCTTGCGGGTGGGCTGTCTCAACTCTGCGGCGGATATGGTGGCCCAGGCCGCCCAAATTGAGCAAACCGCCGCCAAACTCTATACCGCCTGGAAACGGCTGAACCAACTGGCGGAACGGGTGTTTGTGGATAGCGGCGAGAGTACTCCAAATCTGCGGGCTTTGCTGACCGCCCTGGAGCCCATCACCCGCGAAACCGTGCAGGTGCGACTGGGGGAAGCCAACAGCGTAACGGCCCAAACCATTCGTTGGCGTCTGATGGTGGAAGAGTAGAGCACCGAAGCCAGGCGGCAAAAGGCCAGCCCATCCTGCTCTGGTCATGCCTAGGGGCACGGTCATGTCGCTTACTGGGCTAAAGACGGGTATTCTGCCATTACCCATGCTCTGCTTAACCAAGCGTAATCCCCCCGCCCATGTCGGCCATCCCTGACCTTAGTGGCTTGTCTCAGCCTGCTGTGGCAAGCCTACCCCTAGAGCACTTTGTTGAGCCCTGCCCTTGGCTATTGCCCCAAGCCTCCTTGCAGCAAGCGGCCCAGATTCTACAAGGGCAGAGGTCGGGCTGTGTTCTGATCGGGGTCAAGCCCGGGGTGTTAGGGATACTCACCCATCAAGCGTTGATTCGCCTGGTGGCGGTTGGCGTAGATGTGGCTCAAACCCCGGTCAGCGAGGGGATGCTGACCGATCTGCCGATCTTGAACCCAAGGGCCACGGTGGCGGAGGCGCTGCAAGTGATGGGGCGATCTCCACTCCGGTGCCTGCTGGTCGGGGAGGGGCGCGAGCAAGTTGACGGACTCTTGACTCGGCCACGGCTGAGGGCCCTGTTTAAGGATTGTCTCCGGGGCCAAGGTGGAGCGCGGCATGGTATTAAGCCGGATCGCGTGGATCGAGGCATCCAGATCGGCGGGCCAGATTATTCCCTCGGGGTAGTCGGCCCCATACCTGACCCAACCCAGGGGATGCTCCGGGCGGCTGAAGCCCGCTTTCAGGTGATTTTTGAGCAGGTGGGTGTGGCCATCTGCCAGGCAGATTTGCAGGGGCGGTTGGTGGATGTCAACCCCGGCATGTGCCAAATGCTGGGCTACAGCCCTGGGGAACTGGTCGGCAAAACCTTTCACGAGATTACCCACCCGGCCGATGTGAGCCTCGACCTGGAGTACAACGAACGGCTATTGGCTGGGGATTTAAACGCCTTTTCTATCGAGAAACGCTACCTCCACAAAAGTGGTCGATCCATTTGGGTGGCCCTGACGGTGGGGTTGGTGCGCCACAGCGATGGAGACCCTTGGTTTAGCATTGGCATTGCCCAGGATATTGGCGATCGCAAGGCGGCCGAAATGGCCCTACGGCGCAGTGAAGAACGGTTTGCCCTGGCCATTCAGGACAGCAAAGTGGGGGTTTGGGATTGGCCAGCCGGCACCGATGGGCTGTACCTGAGCTCTAACCTGGTGAATCTGCTCGGTTACGACTCTAGCCTAAACACAATGACGGCCTGGCTGGCCCTCATCCACCCAGAAGATGCTCCGCTGGTGGCCGCAGACCTGGCTCGCTTTCGGCGGGGCCGAGGCGGACAGTTTGAGCATACCTACCGGGTGCGCCATCGGGATGGTAGCCTGCGCTGGATTTTGTCGCGGGGGCAGAGCATTGGCGAGGGGGCGAAGGGGCAGGCTCGCCTGGCGGGAACCCACACCGACATTACCGAGATGAAACAAACCGAGGCCGCCCTCCAGGCCTCTCACCAGCATGTCTCCGATATTTTAGAGAGTATTACCGACGCTTTCTTTGCCCTGGATCGCCATTCCCAGTTCACCTACCTAAACCAGCGGGCCGAGCAGTTTCTGCAGCGATCGCGCCAAATGCTCCTAGGCCGCAACTTCTGGTACGAGTTTCCTGAGGTGCTGGGCACCTTGTTTTCCCAACGCTTTCGGCAGGCGATGGTGGAGCGCCAGAGCACCACCTTTGAGGAGTATTTTGCCCGGGCCAAACGTTGGTACGAAGTCCATGTCTATCCCACCCAGAATGGCCTGGCCGTTTACTTGCAGGATATTACCAGTCGTCGCCTCACCGCTCAAAAATTTGAGCACCAAATTCGTCGAGAGCAGGCGCTGAATCGGGTGATTCAGGCCATCCGCCAATCCCTTGACCTGGACACTATCTTTGAAACCGCCGCCCGAGAAATTGCCTACCTACTCCAGGTGGATCATGCCAATATTCAGCGCTACTGTCCCCAAACTCAGGTCTGGCAGGAGGTGGCAGAATACCGCACCGATCCCACCATGATCAGCCTGCTCAATACCCTTTGCATGACCGCTGAAACCAACTTGTCAGACCGTCTGAAACAGCTCCAGATTGTGCAGCTCGACTCCAGCCGCGATCACCATCCCCTCACCCAGGCGTTACCCGGCAACTGGTTGCTGGTGCCGCTGCCCCTGACGGACGGGCTACCTTGGGGGTGTTTGGGCATTCACCGCCCCGCCCTAGAGGAGGAGGTTTGGCAACCCTCTGACATTGAGCTGGTCAAAATTGTGGCCGACCAGTTGGTGATTGCCATTCAGCAAGCCCAAACCCTCGACCAGGCCCAGCGCGAGTTACAAGAACGCCAGCGAGCCGAAGCCCGGCTGAAGGAAGCCCAGCGCATTGCCCACACCGGTAACTGGGAACTGGCTTTACCCAGCCACACGCTCACCTGGTCCGAGCAAATGTACCGCATTTACAACCTCGATGGCCCCACCGAACCCCTCTCCTTTGAGCAGCAGATGGCCCTGTTAGAGGAGAGCGATCGCCCTGATTGGCAGAGCCAGTTGGCCACTGCCCTGCAGGATGGCAGTCCGATCAACCTGGAGGGGACGCTGCGGCTGCCGAACGGGGAGCGCAAGTTTGTGCAACTGCTAGGCCAGGCCCAGCACGATGCCCAGGGCACTCTAGTGGCCCTGGTCGGCACCCTAACCGACATTACCGAACGCAAGCAGATCGAAGAGCGCCTGGCCTACGAAGCCCTGCACGATCCCCTCACCGGCATTCCCAACCGGGCCTGTTTTATGGAGCAGCTCAATGCCGCGGCCAAACGGGCCCAAACCGACCAGGCGCAGGCCTTTGCGGTGTTATTTATCGATCTTGACCGGTTTAAGGTGATCAACGATAGCCTCGGCCATCTGGTCGGCGATCAGTTGTTGATTGAGTGCGCCCGCCGCCTCAGTTCCGTGGTGCGGGACGGCGATTTAGTGGCCCGCCTAGGGGGCGACGAATTTGCCATTTTGCTCAACCACATTGTCAGCCTTGAAGACCCGGTGAAAGTCGCTAATCGCATCCACGAGGTTTTGCAAACTCCCCTGACCCTGGAAGGGCGGGAAATCTTCATCAGCGCCAGCGTCGGGGTCTCCTCCAGCCTGACTGGCTCCGTGGAAGCGGTGGATTTCCTACGCGATGCCGACACCGCCATGTATCAGGCCAAAAACAATGGACGAGGGCGATCGGCCCTGTTCGACCCCAAAATGTACGAGCAGGTGGCCACTCAACTGACCCTTGAGAGTGACTTGCAACGCGCCCTGGAACGGGGAGAAATAGGTCTGGAGTATCAGCCCATCGTCAATCTCCAAAACGGTGCTCTGGTAGGGTTCGAGGCTCTGGTGCGGTGGCATCACAGCCAGTGGGGCATGGTGCCCCCCCCGAGGTTTATCCCCCTGGCCGAAGAAACCGGGTTGATTTTGGCCATTGGCGAATGGACCCAACGAAAGGCCTGTCAGCAACTGAGCCACTGGCAGAAAACGCTGCCCCAGGCAGGGGATCTCATTATGAGTGTGAATCTGTCGGTGAAGCAATTTTCTAACCAAAACCTGATCACCAAAATCGATCAGGCTCTGGCCGAGGCCCACCTGAGCAGCCATTGCCTACGCCTAGAAATTACCGAAAGTGCCCTGATTGAAAACCCCGACACCGCCGAGTCCCTATTGCTGGCCCTGAAGGAACGGGGCATTCAACTCTGCATTGATGACTTTGGTACAGGCTACTCCTCCCTGAGCATGGTGCATCGGTTTCCAGTGCAAATTCTGAAAATTGATCGCTCCTTTACCAGCCGCATCGAGGCCGATCGGCGGGGAGCCGCGATGGTGCAGGCCATTCTGGCCCTGGCCCATAGCCTGGGTATGACCGCGATCGCAGAAGGGGTAGAAACCGACGCCCAAGTGGTGCAATTGCGCCAGTTCGGGTGCCCCTTCGCCCAGGGATACCGCTTTTCCAAGCCCCTATCGGCCCAGGCCGCGGAACAAGTCATACGGGCCTGGCCCTGGTCCAGGTCCGCCCTGGAACGGCTCCATCATAATGAAGTCCAGGCTACACGAGCAATCCGGTGACTATGCCTATACTAGGGGCGCCCCGCGTTCAGCTTAGCTCACCATGATTCCTCTCCCCCGACGGACCAAAATCGTGGCCACCATTGGCCCGGCTAGCAGTTCTAAGGCGACCCTTAAGCAAATGATTGATGCGGGCATGAACGTAGCCCGTCTAAACTTCTCCCACGGCAGCTACGATGACCACGCTCGCATGATTGCTCTGCTGCGAGAGGTTTCCGTGGAACACGACACACCGCTGACCCTGCTGCAGGATTTACAAGGCCCTAAAATTCGCGTGGGCAATTTGCCCGAGGGAGCCATCGAGCTAACGGAAGGTCAGACCATTGATTTGGTGCCCCTGGCTGAGGCGGATCACATCCCTGGTAGCATTGGCATCGACTATCCCTACTTGGCCGAAGAAGCTCAACCCGGCATGCAGATTTTGCTGGATGACGGCCTCCTGGAGCTGCAGATTGAGGCCGTATCAGCCCCTAAGGTCACCTGTCGGGTGGTGCAGGGCGGACCGCTGAAAAGCCGCAAGGGAGTTAACCTACCCGATTTAAACCTGCGCCTACCGTCCCTGACTGAAAAGGATAGGCAAGATGTGGACTTTGGCGTAGCCCAGGGAGTGGATATGATCTCCCTCAGCTTCGTACGCCAGGCGGCGGACATCCTCACCCTCAAATCCCTATTGGCCGAAAAAGGGGCCGATCACATTCCTGTATTGGCCAAAATTGAGAAGCCCCAGGCGATCCAAAACCTGGAGGAAATCCTCGATGTGGTGGATGCCATTATGGTGGCGCGGGGTGACCTGGGCGTGGAAATGCGGGCTGAAAAGGTGCCGTTGCTGCAAAAGCGCATTATTCGGGAGTGCAACTACCGCAGCATTCCTGTGATTACGGCTACCCAGATGCTCGACAGTATGATCCATAATCCCCGGCCTACCCGGGCGGAGGCGAGTGATGTGGCCAATGCCATTATTGATGGCACCGACGCGGTAATGCTCTCGGGGGAGTCAGCGGTTGGGGCTTTTCCGGTCAAGGCCGTAGAAATGCTGGCTCGCATTGCCAGCGACATCGAGCAAGACCTGGAATTCATCAATGAACCCGCCGATAAAAACGATGAAACCCATGCCCTCAGCGAAGCCCTCAACGTCATCGATAAAACCCTGGATCTAAAGGCCATTGTTTGTTTCACCGAAACCGGCTACACCGCCACCATTGCTTCCGGCGAGCGTCCCCGGGCGATCGTGGTCGCCTTTACCCCCAACGACAAGGTTTACCACTGGATGAACCTAATCTGGGGGGTACGCCCCATTTTGATCGATACACCGCCCTTAACCTTTGAAGCGATGGTAGAAATGGCCGAAAAGACTCTCCTGAGCCGCGAAATGGCCGAAATGGGGGACAAGTTGTTAATTATGGGTGGCATTCCAGCCCAGAAGCACCAGGGTACCAATTTCATCAAAATTCACACGGTTCAGGGATAGCCTGGTTGAGGCTAACAACAGCACCCGGTAGCCGACGGTCACTCCTCAGGCTAAATCGACCGGAGGTGGCCCAGGGGATGGCCCCATCCGGTTGCAGAAGGACTGGTCTGGGTGCCACCGTTAGCGGATAATTCAACCAGAAAGATCGCTCGCGCCTTGGCATGGAGATTCCTTGGCCTAGACCCATTACATTAGCCATCCCAACCCTGACGGCCAGTCTGCTCGGCTTACTGCTGCCTGGGGCTCAGGCCTACGGGTCGCTCTGCCCGGCTCAACTGGTTCCCCAACTAGACGCTGCGCTCAACCAGGCCCCCTTGGACAGGGCCTACACTGGTTTGGTGGTGCAGACCCTGGCTCCCCCTCAAGCTCGCCGCACCCTCTTTGCCCGTCATGGCGATCGCCTGTTTACCCCAGCGTCTAACGTTAAACTCCTGACCACAGCGGCGGCGTTGCATCGCCTGGGGGCCGATTACCGGATTCGCACTTCAATCTATGGATCGGCTCTGGCTAGCGGGCTGGGT